>JALZHC010000013.1:804-9827 GCA_030914105.1 Acidobacteriota bacterium | reverse complement strand
CCCTGACGGAAGGCAAGAACCGTCAGGGCGCTTTTCATTTATAACTCCTCGCGCGACCTCCGGCGAGAACCTTCGCGGTTAAGGTAGACCGACTTAACCGCAAAGGTCGCGAAGGGCTTCGCAAAGGGCACAGAGTTTTTGCCGCCGCCTTCCGCTTATCCTGAAGCGGACGCCCTCCCTGACGTTCGGGCTACTGCTCATGCCGACGCCCTCACTGACGTTCCGGCCTTCGGCTCAGGCGAGGTCGAACAGGATGAACTCCGAAGGCTCTGCGGCGCGGACGACGAGCCGCTCTTCTTCGCTGGCCGCTGCGCCGTCGCCGGCCTTCAGTTCGACGCCGTTGAGACTCAGGGAGCCGCTGACCAACTGCAACCACGCGTGCCGCCCTTTGCGCGGCTCGTGCGTCAACTCTTCGCCTTCGACGAGCGCTGCGTCGTAGACTTCCGCGTCCTGATGAATCGTGACCGAGCCTTCGCGCCCCGCGCGCGAGGCTATCAGGCGCAGGCGTCCGCGCCGCTCGGCTTCGGGGAACTCGCGCTGCTCGTAGCTCGGCGTCAGCCCTTCGCGCTCCGGCGTGATCCAGATTTGCAGCAGGTGCGTCGGCGCGTCCGCCGAAGGATTGTACTCGCTGTGCGTGACGCCGGTGCCGGCGCTCATGCGCTGCAACTCGCCGGGGCGTATGACGGAGGTGTTGCCCATGCTGTCGCAGTGCTGGAGCGCGCCGGAGATGATGTAGGTGATGATCTCCATGTCGGCGTGCGAGTGTGGCGGGAAGCCCGCGGCGGGCGCGACGCGGTCTTCGTTGATGACGAGGAGGTCGCGAAAGCCAGCCCAGCGCGAGTCGTAGTAGCGGTTGAAGGAGAACGTGTGCCTGCCGTCGAGCCAGTGCGTGTGCGCCCGCGCTCTTCGGCGGGCCGTCTGGTGATCATCGTCCGGACTCCTTTCCCTTGTCGCCGGCTCAGAACATTAGCTCGTCAACGTAACACCAGAACCAGTCCTCGCCCGGCTCGAAGGACTGTATGACGGGGTGGCCCGACGTGCGGAAGTGCTTCGTCGCGTGCTTGTTCTTCGAGCTGTCGCAGCAGCCGACATGCCCGCAAAAGCGGCACAGGCGCAGGTGCACCCACTCGTCGCCAATCTTCAGACAATCCTCGCACCCTTCGGCGCTCGGCTCAACATCGCGCACCTGATCCAGATGCGCGCACTGCCTTGAGGCCATGTGCCCTCCTCCCGCGCTTTCGCCTGAAAGAGATTTCGTCTCCAGTCCACTTTAGCAAACCTGTCAAGCGCGCCCGCGGTTTTATTCATTCTTGAGCTTAAAGTGAGTAGAGACTCAACGCAGAGGCGCAGAGGACGCTGAGGGGCGCAGAGGAAGACAGATTCAGATTTGAAATTTGAAATTTCCAAAGTTCACCGCCGCAAAGCACAAGCCTCAGCGCCCCCTCCGCGTCCTCTGCGCCTCTGCGTTGAATCCAACTTGCAATACGTTCAAGGATGAAGAGACCGTGCACAACGCCCGCAGGGCTGTTCGCGTTCTCGTTGTCGGGTGTTAATATCGTCGGTCTTATTAAAATGGAAGCTCCGATGTCGAACAAAAGGCTACTCCTGCTCAGCAACGGCTCGGAACTCGTCGGCAACGAGCCGACCGAGTTCGCGCAAGGTGCCGTCAGAAATTTCCTCGGCGCTTCAGTCCGCCGCGTCCTCTTCGTCCCGTTCGCGGCCGTTCTCAGGACTTACGACGAGTACGCGGCGCGCGTGCGCGGACGCTTCGGCCCGTTGGGCTACGAGGTCGAATCCATCCATGAAGCGGACGAGGCTGTGGCGGCGGTCGAGCGCGCAGAGGCCATCGCCGTCGGCGGCGGCAACACCTTCCACCTTCTGCGCGGGTTGTACGAGGCGGGCGTCATTGAAGCGCTCAGGGAGCGCGTCGAAAGGGGCGCGGCCTACGTCGGCTGGAGCGCCGGCTCGAACGTCGCCTGCCCGACCATCAAGACGACGAACGACATGCCGATCGTCGAGCCGCCGACTTTGCGCGCGCTCGGCCTCGTCCCCTTCCAGATCAACCCGCACTACACGGACGCAGCGCTCGCCGGCCACCAGGGCGAGACGCGCGACGAGCGCCTTCTGGAGTTCGTCCACGCGAACCCAGGCGTCCGCGTCGTCGGCCTGCGCGAGGGGACGATGCTGCGCGTCGAGGGCGCAGAGGTCACGCTCGTCGGCAATAGGCCGGCGCGCCTCTTCCTCAAAGGCGAGGAGCCGCGCGAGCTCGCGCCCGCGGACTCTTTCAGCTTTCTCTTGCGCTGAACCGATGAAACAGTACCAGGAACTTCTCAAGACCGTCCTCGAACGCGGCGCGGAGCACAACGACCGCACCGGCGTCGGCACGATCTCTTACTTCGGCCACCAGTCGCGCTACGACCTGCGCGAGGGTTTCCCAATCGTCACGACCAAGCGCGTACCATTTCGATGGATTTGTGAGGAATTATTCTGGTTCCTCTCTGGCGACACGAACGAGGCGACCTTGCGCGCAAAAGGCGTGGACATCTGGAAGGAGTGGGCCGACCTTGAGCACACGTCGCGCTTCGGTCGCACCGAAGGCGACCTCGGCCCGGTCTACGGCTACCTCTGGCGCAGTTTCGGCGGCCACTACCCGGCGCGCGACGGCGTTGACCAGATCGCCCGCCTCGTGCGAGACATCCGGCACAATCCGAACTCGCGCCGCCTCGTCGTTACGGGCTGGGACCCGCGCGTCGCAGACCGCGTCGACCTGCCGCCGTGCCACACGCTCTTCCAGTTCAAGGTCGAGCGCGGGCGCGTGCTCCACTGCCAGCTCTACCAGCGCTCGGCTGACGCCTTCCTAGGCGTGCCCTTCAACATCTCTTCTTACGCGCTGCTGACGCACATGGTCGCGCACGTCTGCGAGTTGGACGCGGGCGACTTTGTACACACCTTCGGCGACCTGCACATCTACACGAACCACCTGCGGCAGGTCGAAGAGCTTCTCGCGCGCGAGCCGCTGCCGCTGCCGCGCCTTGAAATACGCGACGAGGACGGGATGCTGCGAGACCTCGAAGGCCTGCTCTCGTTCCGCTACGAGCACCTCAACCTCGTCGGCTACAAGCCGCACGGCAAGATCGAAGCGCCCGTCGCCGTCTGAGCGCGCCCCGCGAGCCGAGGGCGGCGCTGGCGCGCGACCGTGAGATCGGACGCCGGGCGAGTCAAAGTTCTTGAAGTTTTCGCCCGTTTTAACTAAGCTTAGCGCGCGCAGAACACGTGGCGGAGGCCCTCAGGGCCTCGCGCTCAGGAGCGGTCGGTCGCAGTGCCTTCACTAATCACGTCTTCGGTCACAAGGCACGCTCATCCATAGCTTCGACTTTTCTTTCATCGCCCGATTCACACTGCTGGCTTATTCGTCACCGCCTCGTCCGCGCCGGTTCCAACGGATCGCTCCTTCAACTTTTCGCCGGCCCTTTTTTCGGAGACAAGGTCATGGCTTACCTATCCCCCTTCGAGTACGACATCTTCATCAGCTACGCTCGCATTAACGACCAGCCGAAGCCGGGTTCGTCCTTCCGCTGGGTCAAGCACTTTGAGGAGTGCCTGAACTACGCCTTCGAGCAGGAGTTCGGCGAGAGAGGACTCATCAAGATTTGGCGCGACGAAGGCGAGGTGGGCGGCAGCACCTATTTCGACGAGGCGATCAAGGACGGCATTAACAAGTCCGCCCTCTTCATCGCGCTCTTTTCGAGCGCCTACATCAAGCGGGAATACTGCCTCAAGGAGCTGGAGTGGTTCTACCGCAAGGCCGAGCGTGAACCCTACAAGCTGGCGATCAGCACGCGCTTCTCCCGCCTCTTCAACATCCGCCTACAGAACATCCCCCCCACACTGTGGCCTGATGAGCTTTCGGGGAAAAGCGGTTTCAAGTTCCACGACGACCAGCCGCTCAGCGAGTCGCTCCCGCCCGGCGCGGAGTACAACGCGCGCCTGCGCGAGCTGGCCGAGGAGCTGGTGCTGACGCTGCGCGCCTTCAAGGGGCTGATCGTGCAGAACCAGACCGAGGAGCGGGCGGCGCGCGCCACGCACACAGTCTTCCTCGCGCACACGGAGGGCCGGATGCGCGACGTCAGCCGGCGTCTCGCCTCCGAGCTGACGCAGGCGGAGGTGGAGGTCGTCACGCGCATCCCGCCGCCGGATGAGGCCGCCGAGCACGAACAGAAAGTGGAGGCCGTACTGAAGCGGGCCGACCTCGCCGTCCACCTGCTCGACGATGCGCCCGGCCTCGAAGTCCAGGACGACCCGGAAAAGTTTTACTCGTGGGAGCAGCTCCGGCTCGGTCTGCGCCACGCCAGGTCGCAGCTCATCTGGGTGCCGGACACGGTCAAGGTCGAGGCCGTCGAGGACGCGGGCCAACGCAAGCTCCTCGACCTCCTGGAGAAGAGGGACCTCGCCGCGCTGGAAGGGATTGGCTTCGGCGCGTCGCAGGACGCGACGCGGCCTGCCTACAGCTTCGTGCACGAGCCTAAGGATGCGCTCAAGCGCATCATCATGGACAAGCTCGAAGAGGTCGCACGCGCCGCCGCCGCGCAGGACGAAGGCGACTCGTCCGACAACTCGCAGCCCGTCGCCTTCCTCGACCTGCACCAGAAGGACTCGCGCTTCGCACACGACCTCGGCCCCGTCTTCATCGAGCGCGGCGTCGAGGTCAGGATCGTCCCCGAAGGCGACAGCCCGCGCAGCAACGACTCGCGCTTCGAGAACTCGCTCAAGCAGGCCAGCATCTTCCTCGTCATCTTCGGGCAGGTCTCCGCCGACTGGGTGCGCGAGCGGCTCAACCGCGCCCTGCAAATCATGGTCAGGGAGAAGTGCGCGCTCAGCCTCTGGGGCGTCTACGCGCCGCCGATTGACGGCGCGCCGGGTGCGCGCCAGTTCACGCCGCCGACGCCGCCGCGCGGCTCGCTGCGCCCCTACTGCATCGACAGCCCTGAGAACCTGAACGTCATCCTTAAAGCGATGGGGGTGAACCCATGAACCCGAACCCGGACATCTTCCCGAACGCACCCGAAGCCGGCGACGGCGGGACCGATGCGCCCGCGTCCGAACTCCCGCCCAACCCTTTCGTCGGCCTGCGCCCGTTCGACACCTCGGAGAGCCTCCTCTTCTTTGGGCGCGACGAGCAGACGACCGAGCTGCTACAGCAGCTCGACCGCGGGCGCTTCCTCGCCGTCATCGGCAGCTCCGGCTGCGGCAAGTCTTCGCTCATCCGCGCCGGACTCATGCCCAAGCTCAAGGGTGGCTTCCTCGTCTCCACGCCCGACCAGTGGCGCTTCGCCACGATGAAGCCGGGCAAGTCGCCGATCCTGAACCTCGCCGCCGCGCTCCTCGAGGCCTGCGGCGAGGACGTGAAGCAAAGCCCGCAGCTCGTCGAGCCGCTCGCCCAACGCATCCGTCTCGCAGGCGCGCAGGCCATCACCGAACACCTGTCGCAGCGCCTCGGCGCGCGCGCCGCTAACGTCCTCCTCCTCGTCGACCAGTTTGAGGAGATTTTCCGCTTCGGCTTTCACGCCGACGAGGGCGAGGCGCGCGAGACCCCCGGCGAATGGAAGCGCCGGCGCGACGAGGCCGCCGACTTCGTCTCCATCATGCTGGAGCTGTCGCGCCAGGACTCGTTCCCCGTCTACGTCGTCATCACCATGCGCTCCGACTTCCTGAGCGACTGCGACGAGTTCTACGGCCTGCCGCAGGCCATCAACCGCGGCCTCTACCTCGTGCCCCGGCTCACGCGCCGCCAGCGCATGGAGGCCGTCGCATGCCCCATACGGCTCTACGGCGAGGAGATCAGCCCCGGCCTCCTCGACCGCGTCCTCAACGACATGGGCGTCGGGCCGGAGCAGGCTCCCAAGGGCAAGGACGAGGAGACGGACGAGCTGCCCGTTATGCAGCACGCGATGATGCGCACCTGGGAGGATTGGCTCGAAGAGTCGAAGGGAAAGAGCGGAGTCGAACCGGGGCCGATAGACCTCCGCCACTACGAGAACGTCGGGACGATCAAGGGCGCGCTCAGCAAGGACGCCGACGCGGCCCTCGGCAGCCTGAGCGCCGAGGAGCAGGAGATAGCCGTGCTCGTCTTCCAGGCCCTCACCGACACCGACGCGAGGGGCCGGCGGCTGCGCCGTCCCGCGCGCCTGAGCGAGCTGAAGGAGATCGCCGGTCTTTCGCCCGACAGCGACACCGTCGAGAGAATCATCAAGCGTTTCCGCAGTAACAACCGGCTCTTCATCTACCTCTCCGAGGAGCGGCTCAGCGGCGACACGCTCGTCGACATCTCTCACGAGAGCCTCATCCGCCGCTGGGTGAAGCTGAGCGAATGGGTTGACGCCGAGGCCGCGTCGAAGGATCAGTACCTGCGGCTCGTCGGCGACGCCCTCCTCTACCAGAGGAAGAAGACCTCGCTCCTGCGCGACCCGGCGCTGCAACTCGCGCTCGACTGGTGGGAGGAGCGTCGGCCCAACGAGACCTGGGCGCGCCGCTACCACCCGGACTTCCTGCTCGCCGAAAAATACCTCGACGACAGCCGCCGAGAGCGCGAGGCCGAGGCCGCGCGCACGGAAGCGGCGCACCAACAGGAGCTTGAGCAGGCGCGCGCCGTGGCCGAGCAGCGAAGAGTCTTCAACCGCCGCCTCTCGTGGGCCGTGGCCGCGCTCATCGTCCTGCTACTGTCGGCCAGCGGGCTGGCGGTCTACGCCTTCCGCGCCAGAGCCGAGGCCAAGGCCGCGACAGACGAGATCGAGAAGACGAAGAGCAAGATAGAGGAGCAGAACGTCAAGCTTGTGGGTTATGTCAAACAGCTGAAGGAGGAGCAGGAGAAGACGAACAGAGCCAAAGAGGAAGCGCTCGCCGCCAAGCAAGACGCGCTCGACGCCAGGGACGCTGCCGTGGCCGCCTCCGACGAGGCCAAGAAGCAGGCGCAACTCGCCGTGCAGGAGAAGAAGAGTGCCCTGAGCGCCCTCACGCTGGCCCACAAGGTGCAGGACGCCGACAAGACGCACCGGGAGGCCAACAAGCAGGAGGCGGCGGTCGACATAGACATGGCGCGCTACACCTACCTCACGGCCCGCGACAAATACCGGGCGCTGAACGACTGGGACGGCGTCGCCCACACTTACTCGGAACTCGGCAGGATGCTGACGAGCCGGGAGGGCACGTCCGCCGAAGGTGGTAGCTTCGAGCAATCGTTCTGGGAATTCCTGCTGGACTCGGATAAACACGATGTGGATCCCACGAAGCCCACCGGGAGAAAGGCTCTGCTAAATCAGATGCTGGGAAACGAGCCTCCCATGAAGGAGATGTTCCCCGCGCTCGGAATCACCCCCGATCAGAAAGAGGGCCTGTCCTACTTCGGGCAGGCGATTCACACCGCCAACTCCGGCCACTCCCCGGACTTCAACGAGTCGGCCTTCGTCTGGAAAACCGTCGGCGAATTCCTGCGCGACATTGACGACGCTACCCTGCAAAGGGACAGCGAGAAGAGTGAAGTAAAGATCGCTAACTTCGTCCGCAAACAGGCCGCGGTAGACTCTTTCTGCCGGGCCTTGGATCACTACCAGCGCGCCGGGAAAGCCAAGGGCCAAATCGCGGTACTGACCGGTCTCGGAGACTTCTTCTCAGAGCCTGAAAGCACATACACCTTCGACCTCGGCAACGGGGATACTGCACTAACCGTCGCAGGCTGCCTCGATGCCAAGGCATCCGGCGACGCCAAGACATCCGATTCTAACACTCAGGCGTTCCGTTACTACGAGGACGCCCTGAGCATTTACAGGGACTTCTACAGGGACTTCCTTCGGAACAAGAAGAACACGCCCCAGCAGGTCATGATCACGCGGGACGCGTTCGCCGAGAGCCTGATCACGACCGGGGCCAAATACCTCGCCACGGATAAGAATGACCTCGCCACCAAACACTTCGAAGAGGCGGTCGGACTCTACGGCGACCCGAACGAGCGTAAAAAGAGGGCGGAGACGTCGAGGCTCATCGCCTCAGCGTCTCCGCCCAACTGGCCCTTTGGCGTTAGTAAAGAGAGGGCCAACTTCATATTCGTCGTGCAAGAGACCTACTACAACCGGGCGGCCCAGGAGTTTCACGACGCGCAGATGTTCAAAGAGGAGGCCGACACGCTCGGCGAGGGTGGTCGCTATTTCCTGGGGTGGGCAAATTACTTCGGGCGGGACAAGACGCTTATTAACAAAGGCATCGCCCTGGCTCAGAAGGCGCTCTCGATTTACGACCGGCTCATCAAGGAAGAAACGTCGCCGACGGCGGTACTAGGAATCCGCGAGCAGCAAGCCCGCTTGCTCCTGCCGATGGGTGACAGCTACCTCAACGCCCTTAGTGACACAGACCAGGCGCTCAAGCTTCTCCAACAGGCGGTGGAAGCTTACGCGTCCTTGCACGATAACAGTGGGCATGCGCAAGCCCTTTATTACCTCGGGCTGGCGCAGGAAAAGAAACGTTTGTGGGATGAGGCCCGGAAGTCTTACGACCAAGCGCTCGCGCTTTCGCCCCGCACCTCTCTTAAATATAATCTGCAAGCTGCCCTGTCGAGATTGACGCCCGCGCAGTTTAGCGGCGACCTGGTGGGCGCGCCCATCTCCGGTGAGACGCCGAGCGGGAAGGTCAGGTTCGAGGCGGACGGTAACGGTGGCCGCAGCCTGGAGGTGCTGGTCGAAAACGTCAACCTGCCCGCGGGGACTGTGCTCGAAGTCCTCGTCAACAACGTGAAGGTCGGCACTATCACGCTCGCCGAAGGCCGGAAGAGCTACGGGCTAAAGCTGGAGACCGGCAAGGGCCAGAGCGTCCCGCAAGTCGTCGCGACCACGCGCATCGTCGTCGCGGATCAGTCGGGCAAACAGGTCGTCGCGAGCGTACCCTCTAAACCGCCAGTCATCGTCCCGCAGTCGGGCCAGAGCCAGAAGCCAGCGCCGTAAACAGGGAGGGCGACGCACGGCGGACGACTGGGCGCC
>JALZHC010000013.1:0-794 GCA_030914105.1 Acidobacteriota bacterium | reverse complement strand
CCCCCCCACGGCGTGGGAGACGGACGAGCATGGCGATCATCGGCATCGTGGCGGTTGACCGGAACGGGGCCATCGGCAAGGACGGAGGGCTTCCCTGGCACTACTCGGCAGACCTCCGCTTCTTCAAGGAGCAGACGACGGGTCACGCCTGCGTGATGGGCTACAAGACCTGGCTGACTTTGAAGAGGCCGCTGCCCGGTCGTCTGAACGTCGTGCTGACGAGGCGCGCTCAGGCCGAGCCGCGCGAGTCGGTCGTGTGGCTGAGTGACGAACAGTCAGTGCTCTCCCTGAAGGACTATCTGAAGTGCGACCTCTACGTCATCGGCGGCGCGCAGGTGTTCGGCGCGTTCCTCAAAGAGATTGAGCGCTGGGTCGTCACCGAAGTCCCGCTCTCGGTCGAGGGCGCGGACACGTTCATGCCCGCTGGCTTCCTCGAAGGCTTCCGCGCCTACGACACGCGCCAGCTCGAAGACGATTTGAAGGCGACCTTCTACGCGCGGGGCCTCTGACGCGCGGGCGGCGCGTAGGTCGCGCGGGCCTGGCCCGCGCCTCTGCCGTCTAGCGCGTGGCGCGCGGCGGGCGCACGCCGCCGCGCTCGTAAAACCTCCGGCCCTTCCAGACCAGCCCCCTCCCGGTCAAAACTCCGTAGGCCGAGCCGAGCATCACCGACGAACTCAGAAGCCAGCCGAGCGGCGCGGTCAGCGCGTAGACGGCGGGGATTCGGCAGCGCACGTTCACGGCCATGTGCAGCGCGACGACCAGCAGCCAGGTCAGGAAGGATGGGACGAAGAGCT
>JALZHC010000754.1 GCA_030914105.1 Acidobacteriota bacterium | reverse complement strand
GGATCAAGGGGGAGAACAAGCAGCGACTGAGCGGCGCGCGCGCGACCGCAGACCCGACCGCAGAGAGGCGGGCGACGCCGAAACTTTCAGACACGCGAAGACAAAGGAAGTGGCAGCCTTTCAAACGAGGGGCTGCCACTTCGCTATTCGCCGACTGTTTTTCGAGGCAGTAGCCCGACCGTGAGGGAGGGCGTAAAGGCAAGGCGGAAGGCGGAAGGCGGAAGAGGATGCTGTTACAGCGTCTCCTTCATCCTTCCTCCTTCTGCCTTCATCCTTCCGATACGGTCGGGCTACTGCCCCAGCGGCTCGAAAATAAAGGTGTGCGCCGTTAGTATAGCCCCAGTGGACGAGACGGCTGACAACTCCCGCACGGAAGTCGCGCAGGCCGCGGAGGCTTCGGACGTGGAGCTTGTGACCCGCGCCGTCGGCGGCGAGGAGGAGGCTTTTGAGGAACTCTTCCGACGCCACCGCCGCCGCGTCGCGCTCATCGCGGGCCGCTTCTTCCGGCAGCGCGAGCAGATCGAAGAGGTCGTGCAGGAGAGCTTCACCAAGGCCTTCTTCGCCCTCCCGGACTTCTCCAGCCGCCGCGAAGCCTCCTTCGCCTCCTGGATCGCGCGCATCGCCTTCAACTCCTGCTACGACGAGCTGCGCCGCCTGAAGCGCAGGCCGGAGGGCGCGCTCGGCGAGGTCACGGAAGAAGAGGCCGCGCGGCTGCGCGAGCGCCTGCGCTCGGACGAAGGGGGCCGCGGTGTGGAGTCCGAGGCGGTCTCGCGCGACCTGGCCTCGAAGCTCCTCGCGCGGCTCGGCCCGGAAGACCGCCTCGTCCTCGTCCTGCTCGACGCCGAAGAGCTGTCGGTCGCCGAGATCGCGGAGCTTCTGGGCTGGTCTGTGTCGAAGGTCAAGGTGCGCGCACACCGCGCGCGTGCGCGTCTGCGGCGCGCGCTCGCGAGGTTCCTGTAACCGGCGCTCGCGCTCGCGCGTTTTCAACAGTGGAAGCCGCCCGGCTGGCGGCGAAAGGTCAGGTGAAAGAGGATGGCTGGCGAAGCGAAGAAGCGCGAACTCGAAGAGCGGCTCGACCGCCTCGGTCGTACAGTAGTCCGCGCCTACGCATCTAACGACGAAGAGGCGGGAGCCGCCGCCACAGCGCCCTTCTCTTACGCGCGCCTGCGCGCACGCATCCGTGCCGAGGCGGCGCGGCGCGAGGAGGGCGAAGGGTGGCTGGCGATGCTCGGCGTCCTCTGGCGCGCAGTGCCCGCGATGGCCCTGGTGGCCGTGCTCGCCTTCGCGCTCTTCCTGTCGGCGGGCGCGCCCGTGCAGCCAACCTTCAGCGACGACGCGCTGCTGGGCGTGAACAACGCGGGCGTCGAGCGCGTGGCCTTCAGTGACGCGCGCTCGATCTCGAACGACGACGTGCTGGCGACCATCATCAGCGACGAGGGCCGGGAGGATTCGAGATGACGACGCGCGGCAGGACTCGCCTGAAAATTTGGCTCGTGGTCGTGGGCGTCTTCGCCCTGGGGTGCCTGAGCGGCGTCGCGCTCGACGGCGCTTACCGTCTGCGCGCCGCGGGCCGCGACCGCGCGGGCGAGCACGGGCGGCGCGGCGGGCAGGACATCTTCGAGCGGATGCGCAGCGACCTCAGCCTGACGGACGAGCAGGCCCGGCAGGTTAAGACTGTCCTTGACGAGACGCGCGACGAGTTCCGCACGCTCAGCGCCGAGTGCCGCCCGCGCTACGACGCCATCCGCCAGAAGGGGCGCGAGCGCATCCGCGCCCTGCTCACGCCCGAACAGCAGCAACGCTTCGACGCCAAAGTCGCCGAGCGCGACGCGCGCGAGCGCGACCGCGAAAAGGGCGGCGAGCACTAGGATTTTTTCTCCCTTGAATGAAGGCGCGTGTGCGCCGCTCGACCGGCTGACACCCTCAGCCGCTTTCGACCGAAATGATACTTTCAGTCGCTTCCAACCGACTGAATACTTTAATCCGGGAGTCATGGACTTTATGAAACGCTTTCTCTTAACCTTCACGCTGGCGGTCGCCGCGCTCTCGTGCGCCGTCGCCGCGAGCGCGCAGACGGCGACCACGAACGCGTCGGCCACGAACGCGCGCGCCGCGCAGCACCTCATCGGCGAAGTCACCGCCGTTGACCCTTCGGGCAACCAGCTCACCGTCAAGAGCGACGCCGGCCCGACCGTCAACGTCTCGACGAATGAGAAGACCGTCTATCGTCGCGTCCCGCCGGGCGAAACGTCTATCGCCAAGGCCGAGACCATCACGCGCGCCGACGTGCGCGCAGGCGACCGCGTGCTCGTACCCAACGGCGCGTCGGCCTCGCCGGGCGTGGCGCGGCAGGTGATCGTGATGGCGCGCGAGGCCATCGCCTCGAAGCGACAGCAGGAGCAGCAGGACTGGCGCGCGCGCGGCGTGCGCGGTCGCGTCGCCGCCGTTGACGTGGCGAAGAAAGAGATCACGGTCGAGACCGGAGGCCCGCGCGGCGGCATGCGCGAAGGCGGCGCGCGCGAGGGAGCTTCGCGTGGAGACGCGCGCGAAGGCGGAGCGCGCGGCGACGTTGCTGCGCGCGGCGAGGCCGAGAAGGTGACGGTCGCAGCCGACGGCGCTGCCGTCCGCTTCCTGCGCTACGCGCCCGGCTCGACGAGCCAGGCCGACGCCGTGCCCGGAACCTTCGCCGACATCCGCGTCGGCGACGAGATTCGCGTGCTCGGCAACCGCGAAGGCTCGCGCGTCACAGCCGAGCAGGTCATCTCCGGCACGACCACGAGAGTCAGCGGCACCATCGAATCGGTTGACGCG
>JALZHC010000172.1 GCA_030914105.1 Acidobacteriota bacterium | reverse complement strand
GTTCGAGCCGCTCGATGGTGGGCGGCTCGGGCGACTGCGGCAGCCCCTTGCGTATGTAGGCGTCGGCCTTGTAGTTGTCCACCATCATCCGGTGCATCGCCTCGCGGGCCGCGGGGCGGTTACGCAGGCCCGCGAGCATGTCGGCTTGGGTGAAGGCCTCGAAGAACTTCTCCGGCCCTTCGCTCGCGCCCACGCGGCGCGCGTTGGCGGCCTTCTGGTCGGGCGGCTGCTTGTCGCCGCGCAGGCCCGAGTCTACGAGGACGAGCCGCGCGACGCACGCCGGATATTCGAGCGCGAAGTCGGCCGCGACGATGCCGCCGAGCGAGAGGCCGACCACGGTCGCCCGATCGATCTTCAAATAGTCGAGCAGCGCGCGCAGGTCTTCGTGCGGCCAGTACTCGCCGGTCGGCGCGGGCGAGCGCCCGTAGCCGCGTATGTCGTAGCGCACGACGCGGAAGTGCTTCGAGAGCGGCCGCATCTGCGCGTCCCACAGGCGGCTGTCCACGAGTCCGCCGTGGATGAGCACGACCGCAGGCCCTCGGCCCGCCGCCTCGTAGTAGAGCCGCGCGCCGTTGACTTCGGCAAAGCCGGACTCGGACTCATTTGACTGCGCGCGCGCCGCAACGGCCAAGGCCGAGCAGGCGAGCGCGCACGCCGCGATGACTCGAAGCGGGACTCTCGACAGCATGTTTCTCATCGCCCTCTCACCTGCGCGTCGCTTGCGCCCTGCGCGCCACGGTCAGTCGAACTCCCTGCGCGGCGCGGCCTGCTCCGGCCCGACCCTGCCCGCCGCGATCTCCGCCTTGAAGTAGTTCTCGCCGCGCACGGGCGCGCCCGCCATGCGCCGAAGCAACGCTATCTGCCCCACGTGCGTGAGCGCGTCGGCTATCGGCCCTTGAAACAGCTTCTCGGCGGGCGAGCCGAGGGGCGCGTCGGAAGCCAAATAGGAGTCGAGCTTCGCCAGCTCGACGAAGAAGCGCGAGACCTCCTCCTCCCACGGCAGAGGGGTCGAATTCTGCCCCGCGTCGCTGCCCCTCGCGAGGTTGTGCGCCCAGTCGAGCAGGTCGCCGACGTGCGCCAGAATCTCGGCGGGCGTGCGCGTCGTCTCGTTGGCGCGGAACGAGCCGAAGCCTTCGGGCGCGTCGCGCAGGGTCTTGCCGCCGCGGTAAGCCAAAGTCGCCAGTGTGTGCCGCAGCATCTCGCGCCTCGCGTCGGCGTTCGCATCCGTCATCCGTTTTGTCTCCTTCGACGCAGTTTTCAGCGCGCATCATAACCGCCGTGCAGGGCGCAGGCAATCTTTTCGGTCGCGCGCGTGGGCCGTCGGTTCCGGACAGGGCGGCGTGTGCAAAGGCGCGCGGTTGGTGATAGGCTATGGGTAAATTTCAGTCGGAAGATTTCGGAGCGTGCGCCCGGCGCTTCAGTGTAAGCGCACGGGCCGTCTTGCCCGAGGCGCGAGGTGAGAAGACTTTGAGCGAAGAGCTTAACAGAGGCGACCTGTCGGAAATAATCGCGGAGAACTTCGGCGCGAACGCCACTTACGTCGAGGGTCTTTTGAGCCGCTACCGCAGCAACCCGTCGCTCGTCGACGAGGCCTGGCGCGCGTACTTCGCGGAGCTGCTCGGCGAGCCACGCGCGGCGTCGGGCGACGGCGCGTCCGCGACGCAGGGCGGCAACGGCGCGGCGACGGCGTTCAGGCAGGGCGAAGAGACGCGGGACGCGAACGCCTGGCCGACGAACGAACAGTCGCAGGCGGCGACGCAGGAGACGGAGGCGGCGCAGACAACGCGGCAGACCGCGCAACCGTCGGCGGGCGCGACCGAAGCGACCGGGGCGACTGAAGCGACTGAAGCAACAGAAGCGAGCGGGGCGGCTGAAGCGACAGCCGCGAACGGGCAGACTGAAGCGGTCGCCGCGACGGGCGCGGGCGCGCAGGCTTCGTCTGGCGCGCGTCAGGCGGGCGGACAGGCCCCCGCGCAGTTGCGCGGCGAGGCGCAGCCGATTCGCGGCGGCGCTTTGAAGGTCGTCGAGAACATGGAGACCTCTCTGGGCGTGCCGACGGCCACGTCGAACCGCCAGGTTCCCGTCAAAGTCCTCGAAGAGAACCGCCGGCTCGTCAACCAGTTTTTGACGGAGCAGAAGCGCGGCAAGGCTTCGTTCACGCACTTCATCGCCTTCGCGGTCTTGCGCGCGCTCGAACGCTTCCCGCAGATGAACGACGGCTTCGCAGTCGTCGAAGGCCGGCCCGTCCGCGTCCGACGGACGGAAGTCAACCTCGGCGTCGCCGTCGACCTTGAGAAGAAGGACGGCACGCGCACGCTGCTCGTCCCGAACATCAAGAACGCGGGCGCGCTTCAGTTCGCGGACTTCCTCTCGGCCTACAGCGATGTCATCAAGCGCGCGCGCGAAGGCAAGCTCGGCCTGCCGGACTTTCAGGACACGACCATCAGCCTCACGAATCCGGGAACCATCGGCACGGTTTCGTCGAACCCGCGCCTGATGGCCGGGCAGTCGGTCATCATCGCGACGGGTGCGATTGAGTACCCAGCGGAGTATCACGCGATGACGCCGGAGGCTCTGTCTCTCTTAGGCATCAGCAAGGTCATCAACGTCTCCTCGACTTACGACCACCGCATCATACAGGGCGCGGAGTCGGGCGCTTTCCTCGCGCATGTTCACGAGCTTCTGCTCGGCGAGCACGAGTTCTACATCAAAATCTTCCGAGACCTCGGCATCCCCTACCAGCCGATGCGCTGGTCGAAGGACTACAACCCGGCGCTCCTGGGCCGCTACGACGCGCGCGAGGAGGTCGAGAAAGAGGCGCGCGTCCTCGAACTCATCAACGCCTATCGCGTGCGCGGCCACCTCATCGCCGACATCGACCCTCTGAACGCGATGCCCGTGCAGTACCACCCGGAGCTGGACATCGAGACCTACGGCCTGACCATCTGGGACCTGGATCGAGAGTTCATCACGGGGGGCCTGGGCGGCAAGCACAGCGCGACGCTCCGAGAGATTCTCGACATTCTGCGCCGCGCCTACTGCGGCAAGGTCGGAACCGAGTACCGACACATCCAGAGCAAGGAGCAGAAGATCTGGATACGCGACCGCATCCGCGTCGAGTTCGTCTACCCGGAGCCGCTTTCGGCGGAGACGAAGAAGGCCCTGCTCGCACGTCTCACGCGCGCGGAGCAGTTCGAGCGCTTCCTGCACACGAAGTACCTCGGCCAGAAACGTTTCTCGCTCGAAGGCTGCGAGACGATCATCCCGCTCCTCGACCAGTTGGTTGAGCGCGCCGCCGAGAAGGGCGTCGAAGACATCACGCTCGGCATGGCGCACCGCGGTCGCCTGAACGTGCTCGCCAACGTCGTCGGCAACTTCTCCGAACGCATCTTCACGGCGTTTGAAGGGAGCGTGCACCCGGACTTCCCCGCCGACGAGGGCGACGTGAAGTACCATCAGGGCGCGAAGGGCGAGCGCGAGACCGCTGCGGGCCGGAAGGTTCGCATCACCATCTCGCCCAACCCGAGCCACCTCGAATTCGTCGACCCCGTGGTTGAAGGTATGGTGCGCGCCAAGCAGGACGCTCTGGAACTCGGCGGCTCGCAGCGCGAGGAGGTGATTGACCGCGCGCTGCCAGTCCTTCTGCACGGCGACGCGGCCTTCGCCGGGCAAGGGATAGTGATGGAGACCTTGCAGCTCGCAGACCTCCACGGCTACCGCACGGGCGGGACGATTCACATCATCATCAACAACCAGATCGGCTTCACTACGTCGCCCGAAGCCAGCCGCTCTTCAATCTACTCGACCGACGTGGCGAAGATGACGCAGCTTCCCATCTTCCACATCAACGGCGACGACCCGGAAGCTGCCTTCCGGACTCTGCGCATCGCGCTCGACTTCCGGCAGGAGTTCAATAAGGACGTTGTTCTGGACTTGATCGGCTTCCGACGCCTCGGCCACAACGAGGGCGACGAGCCGAGCTACACGCAGCCCCTTATGTACGCGCGCGTCAAGGCGCATCCCGGCGTGCGCACGCTCTACGCGCGGCGGCTCGTCTCCGAGGGCGTCGTCACGGAGGAAGAGGTCGGGCAGATGTTGAAGGAGGCGACCGAGCGCTACGAGCAGATTCACGCGCGCGCCAAAGAGATCGTCGCGCAGAAAGAGCCGCTCAAGGAGCTGCCGCCGGCGGTCGCCGAAGAGGACGGCTCGGAGGTTTTCGAGACGTCGGTCTCGGCGCAGGTCATACGCGACATCGCGCACCGCATCGCGGTCGTCCCCGAAGGCTTCCACATTAACCCGAAGATGGTCAGCCAGCTCGCGCGCCGCGCGAAGATGGGCGAGGGGCAGGCGGCGTTGGACTGGGCGTTCGCGGAGCTGTCGGCCTTCGGCTCGCTCGGACTCGAAGGCGTGAGGGTTCGTCTGTCCGGACAGGATTCGGGGCGCGGCACTTTTTCACAGCGCCACGCGATACTCTACGACACGCAGACCGGACAGCCCTGGTCGCCGCTCTCCGAGATGACGGCGCGCGACGGGCGCGCGCTCGTCGAGGTCTTCGATAGCTCCCTGTCGGAGCAGGGCGTGCTGGGTTTCGAGTACGGCTACTCGGTCGTGGCGCGCGACGCGCTCGTCTGTTGGGAGGCGCAGTTCGGCGACTTCTCGAACAGCGCGCAGGTCATCACGGACGGCTTCGTCGCCGTCGGCGTTGACAAGTGGCAGCAGCCCTCGCGCCTCGTCCTGCTGCTCCCGCACGGCTTCGAGGGGCAGGGGCCGGAGCACTCTTCGGCGCGCTTAGAGCGCTACCTGCAACTCTGCGCCGAGAACAACATGCAGGTCTGCTACCCGACCACGCCGGCTCAGTATTTCCACCTGCTCCGACGCCAGGTGAAGCAGGCGGCGGCGCGCCCGCTCGTCGTGATGACGCCGAAGAGTCTGCTGCGTCTGCCCGCGGCCACATCCTCGATTGAAGAGTTGACACAGGGCGGCTTCCGACCCGTGATTGACGACGCCGAAGTCGAGGAGCGCAGCGCCGTGCTGCGCATCGTCCTATGCAGCGGCAAGGTCTTCTACGACTTGGCGGCGGCGCGCAAGAAGTCGGGCGACGCGCGCGTGGCCATCGTCCGGCTCGAACAGTTCTACCCGTTCCCCGAACGCGCCTTGCGCGAGGTCTTCGCGTCTTACCCGAACTCGACGCAGCTCGTCTGGTGCCAGGAGGAGCCGAAGAACATGGGCGGCTGGGGCTTCGTCGAGCCGCGTCTGATGGGCCTGCTCGGCGCTTGCGAGCGCCCCTACTACGCGGGCCGCGCGGCCTCGGCCAGTCCCGCCACAGGCTCCTACACAATCCACGAGCTTGAGCAGCGCAAGCTCGTCAACGACGCCCTCACCGCCGAAGCGCCCTACGTCTCCGGCGCGAGCACGAAGGCTTACGCCGGGCAGGCCGACTCGTAACAAAGGATGAAGGCGGAAGGCGGAAGGATGAAGTAGTAGCCAGTAGTCAGTAGACAGGAGCCAGCATAAAGGCAACTGCTTCCCTACTGACTACTGTCTACTGGCTACTGCTCTTCATTCATCCTTCCGCCTTCCGCCTTCATCCTTGCTCTTGACTTCCCGCCGCGTTTGGCATAGAAGCACTTGCCTTTTCCGCCTCGCGAACTGCCGCGGCAATCCGTTCGCGGACTTCCCTTCGTAGTTAACCCCGGAAGCCGCGGCGCCGTCCGTATCTCGCCCTTAGCTTCAGAAGAAAAAGTCTCGACACCCCGAAAGGAGTCCCAACATGAAAAAGATTCTTGCCCCGCTGGCCGCCCTCGCGGCGGGCTTCGCGCTCTCGGCTTGCGCGCCGAAGCCAACGGAAGTCGCCCCGGCGAAGCTCGCCGACGACGTGAAGCCGGACGTGAAGAAGGCTCCGCCGACCGACCTCGAACAGCTCGCCCAGCGCCTCGTCGCGCAGAGCGCCGGGGTCAAGGAGGGCGAGATCGTCCTCGTGGGCGGCGGCCCGCAGGACTTGGAGCTGCTCGAAGACATCGCCGTCCAGGTGCGCAAGGCCGGCGCGTTCCCGCTCGTCACCGTCAACACCGACCGCCTGACGAAGCGCATGTATACGGACGTGCCCGACAAGTACGACTCGCAGCCCGACGCGCTCGACATGAAGCTCGCCGAGATCGCCAACGTCTCGATCAACGTGGACAGCAACACGACCGAGGGCTTGCTCGCCGACGCCGACCCGAAGCGCATGGCCGCGCGCGCCAAGGTGGGTGAGGATGTGGGCGAAGCCTTCCTCAAGCACAACGTCCGCTCGGTCGAGGTCGGCAACGGACTCTACCCGACCGACTGGCGCGCGAAGCGCTACGGGATGACGGCGGACGACTTGGCGAAGACCTTCTGGGGCGGCGTCAACGTCGACTACGCAGACCTCCAGACGCGCGGCGAGCAGGTCAGGGCCGCGCTCGCTTCCGGTAATGAGCTGCACATCACGGACTCCGGCGGCACCGACTTCAAAGTGCGCGTGCAGGGTCGCCCTTACGGCGTCAGCGACGGCATCATCTCGGCGGACGACGTGAAGAAGGGCGGCGGCGCGGTCAACATCTACCTGCCCGCGGGCGAGGTCTACGTCACGCCCGTGCCCGGCACAGCCGAGGGGAAGATCGCGCGCGCGAAGGAGTACTTCGGGGGCAAGGAGATTAACAACCTGACGCTCACGTTCTCGGCGGGCAAGCTCACCTCGATGACCGGGTCGGGGCCGGGCTTCGACCTTTTGAAGGCGCAGTACGACGCGGCGGGCGACGGCAAAGACCTCTTCGCCCTCGTCGACTTCGGCATCAACCCGAACGTCAAGCTCCCGGCTTCGAGCACAATCGCCACATGGGTGCCCGCAGGCACCGTCACCGTCGGCGTCGGCAACAACACCTGGGCCGGCGGCGACAACAAGTCGCCCTATGCCTACGACCTCTCGCTGCCCGGCACGACCGTCACGCTCGACGGCAAGACCGTCGTCGAGAACGGACAGCTCAAGCTTTAAGTCTGGAGTCTCGGAGTCTGGAGTCGGGAGTCAGGATTGGTGAGTCAGGA
>JALZHC010000171.1 GCA_030914105.1 Acidobacteriota bacterium | reverse complement strand
CGCCGGGCCTGGAGTCTCTATCTCCGTCGGTTACTGGAGGCTCAGGAGCACGAGTATCTCGCCCGTCCCCTTCTCCAGCGGCTCCAAAGCCTTGCCGATGATCGTGCCGGGACGGTGTATCTGTGTGCTGCCCAGATCAACTGGGATGGACTTCATCGCCACGCCCTCTGCGTCACTCGTCACCAAAAGGTCTCCGACGCGGATGGACGCTCGTGTCGCGTCCGCCCTGACCCTGACCCTGCCCGTGGTCGCCACCTTCACCTTGTCTGCTCCGCCCTGGCCGAGGATTACACCCGGCGTGTCGGAGACCACGCCCGCGACCCCCGTGTCGTAAGCCTTCGTTGAGGCCAGCACGTGGTTGGTCTTGTTAGTGTCGAGGACGACGACTGTCCCGGCTGTGAGCTTCTGACTTGAGGGCACCCACTCGGCCACGTCCTGGTAGACGGCTGTTATCGTCTGCCCCGTGATCCCCTGGCTCGCGTTGATCGTGCCGTTAACCTCCAGCGAGTGTGTCGGCGTCGCCGTGCCGATCCCGAAGTTGCCGTAGATGACGCCGCCGTTGAAGGCCGCGACCTGCGACCCCGCCGTGCGCGCGTACACGCCGGGCGAGTTAGTGCCCGTCATCTGCGCGCCCCACACGTAGTTGTAGTTGCCGACCACACCACCCGCCGTGTCCGGGTAGATGTAGACCTGCACGTTGTGGCCCGAAGTGGGCGTCCCCGTGGCGACCAGCCGCCGCCAGTTAGTCTGGTCGAGGTCGGAGACCGTCACGAAAGTTACCCAGGAGAAGGTGTTCGCGTCGTAGATGCCGTACTGAATCTTGGAGCTGTTGGGGCTGGCCTTGGCCCAGAAGGAGAAAGTGTAGGCCCCGCCCGAGGCCGCGCCCACGGTGACGTAGGCGGCGCTGGAGTTGGTGCTGCCGCAGACGAGCTTGGCCGCCGTCATGTTGCCGTCTGGGGCGGCCGTGAAGTTCTGCGACGCCGAGGCGCTGTTCTGGAGGCTCCAGCCCGCGCCACCCACGGTCTCGGAGTTGGCGAGCAGGTTCTGGACGCGGCCAACACCGCCGAAGGGCGAGGCCAGGCCGCCCGCGCCGGTCACCACGTCGCCGCCGAAGGAGCCCGTGCCGCGGGCCTCGACCGGGGTGACGGGGTTCGTGGTGCCAACGCCGACGTTGTTGGTCGTGCTGGTGGTATTGCCGGCGGTCGTCCACTGGGCGCGGGCCGCCGCGGGCAGCAGCAACACACCTAGCAGCAGAGATGCCGCCGCCAGATAGATAGACAGCCCCGACCTCTTCGTCATCGGTCGCTCGACCGTGTGCATAGCCTCCTCCTTTACTCTCCCCACAGGCCGCGCGAGCCTGACGGCGGTTAACCGCCGGCGCACTGTTAAGACGTGACCGCGCGCGCGGCTGCCACTCGTGAGCGCCGAACACTCGCCGGTGTCCGGTTAAAGACATTCATGCCGTGAATATCAAGCGGGCCACGAAAGGGCGCACTACTCACGCCCGAGTGCCGGGAAGCAGAGGCGGGAGGTGAGGCGGCGTGGCCGCATCTATAACGATCTCTGTTCGTGTGCGTGAGGCTAACGAAGGTAGTGCTTCCGGTAGCCGTCGGTTTCTGTAAAGACTCACGAGGTGAGCGGGTCAAGGGAACGACGCCTGAAAACGGGCGGGAGATTATGCCAAAGCGCGGCGGCTGTCAACAGGAATTTTCTTACAGGCCGTCCCCAGGACTTCCTTCAGGCCGTGCAGGTTCACGCCGGAGGCGTACGGTAGAAGAGAGACTGTGGGTGGGTCAGGTGCTTATTTTGGCTGGAAATAGAAAAATAGGCACGTGCGGATTTGAACCGCAGACCCCTACCGTGTCAAGGTAGTGCTCTACCGGGCTGAGCTACGTGCCTACATGCCGCCGTGATTCAAAGGTTGTGGAAGCGGCGGAGGGTTAAGTTAGCAAGCAGCTCTCGCCCGTGTCAAGCGCGGCGCGGACGAGGGTCGGCGTGGCATGCGGCGGCGTGTGGAGCTAGGGTAAAACGGGGCGAGGTGTTAGCATATGCGTCGCCGCCGCGGCCCGCCGCGGGTTCGGAAAAGCGCGCGGATTGGTCTTTTCCGTCTAGTGCGCGGCATGCGCCAGCGCCGAAAATTTTATTTCACGTCAACGCCGGACTCGGTAAACTTTACGGAGCGCCTTCACGCGCGCCGTGCCGCCCGCCGCCGGAATTTAGAGAACGGAGAATCGAAAGACTTGTCCCCGAAGAATCCTCGAAGGCAAGAGACTTCACACGCGTCGCGGGCAGACGTTTCCGTCCTCGCTGAAGGCCGCGCGCGCGCTCTCTCTTCGGGCGCGCATCCGTCGCGCGCGCTTGCTCTACGCCTCCTTCTCCCGCTCTGCCTCCTGCTCGCTTCCCCGCTCGCCGCTCGACGCGCCGCCGCGCAGTCTTCGCAAGCCACGCCGCAGCAGTCTGCGCCCGCGCCCACCGTGCGACCGCGCACGGTCGGCACGAAGGACGAGAGAGCGCGGCCCGCGACGCAGCCCGAACGCCCCGCCGCTCAGCCCGAACGCACGCCCGCACAGACCGACAGCACCGGCGCGGGGCAGGCGAACAAAGCGGGCGCGCAGGACGCAAATCAGACGGCCTCTCAGGACGCAGAGGCGGTCGGCGAGGACGAGGTCGTGCGCGTTAACTCGAACCTCGTCATCATCCCGGCCTCTGTGGTTGACAGCCGCGGGCACGCCGTCACAGACCTCAAGGTCGAGGACTTCGAGCTGCGTGTTGACGGCGAGGTCAAACAGATCGGCGACCTCAGCCGCGCGGAGACGCCCGTGCAGGTCGCGCTGCTCTTCGACAACAGCGCGAGCCTTTCTTCGGCGCGCGAGTTCGAGAAGCAGGCGGCGGTGCGCTTCTTCCAATCGGTCGTGCGCCCCATCGACCGCGCCGCGGTCTACTCGATCTCGACCACCTCGACGCTTTCGCAGCCGCTCACCGCGGACGTTCCGCGCCTCGTCCGAACCGTCCAGAACTTCGGCAAGCCCGACGGCGCGACCGCGCTCTTCGACGCCGTCGCGCAGGCCTCCGACTACATGCGCCCGCTACAGGGTCGCAAAGTCCTCGTCATCGTCTCGGACGGAACCGATACCGTCAGCGACGTGAGTTTCGAGGACGCCGTGAACAAGGCGCTGCGCGCCGAGTGCCAGGTCTACGTCGTGCAGACGCAGCAGGTCGAAGACCCGAACCTGCACGACACTGTCTCTGAGCAGCGCATGTACAAGCTCACCGAGCAGACGGGCGGCGCGGTCTACGTGCCACAGTCGGTCGAAGACCTCAACGCGGTCTTCACGCAAATCTCGCTCGACATCTCGCAGCAGTACCTCCTGGGCTACTACCCGCAGGACGAGCGCCGCGACAACTTCTTCCGCTTCATCAACGTCCGCGTCAAGACGCGGCCCACGCTGCGCGTCCGCGCGCGCAAAGGCTTCTACCCGGCGTCGGCGCGCAACTCTTCCGCGTCCGCCGAACTCACCGGCGGCATGAGCACAGTGCCGCAGAACTCTTCGCGGCCTGAGTACGCCGCGAGCGCCCCCGCGCGGCCCGCGAACGCCCCTGCGGCGCAGAGGCGCTCAAGCGGCGGAGGCAATCTCGCAAAGCGCGACGACAACTCCGGGCGCAAGCTCGGCCCCGACGGCCCCGACGATGACGAACGCCCCAAGCCGACCGCCAACGCCTCCGACGACACCGCGCCGACCTTCACGCTGACGACAGTCGCCGCCGCTTCGACTACCGTCGCCACCTCTTCGCCCGCATCTTCTCCCGCACCGACGACCTCCGAGCCTTCGCCCACGTCCGGCTCAACCAACCTCTTCTCCGCGGCCAACACTCCGGCCACTTCAACGAACTCTCCGACCGCCGCGCCGACGCCTCAGCCCTCGAATAGGCCCACTCCCGCCGACTCGCACACGGCGACCGAAGCCTCCGAGCAGAAGCCCGCGACCTCCGGTCAGAAGGCTTCGGCCTCCGAACAGAAGGCCGAGGCGCGGCCGAAGATGCCCGCCTCCGGCGGCGTGCTCAACGGCAAGGCCCTCAGCCTCCCGCGGCCCGTCTATCCGGCGTCGGCCAGGAACGCGGGCGCGTCCGGAAAGGTCGTCGTCGAGGTGACGATTAACGAAGAGGGCAAGGTCGTCGAGGCGCACGCAGTCTCAGGCCACCCGATGCTCCAGCAGGCCGCCGTGCAGGCCGCGCGCCTCGCCAAATTCTCGCCCGCCATGCTCTCCGGCCAACCCGTCAAAGTCACAGGCACGATCAGCTACACGTTCTCTTGGCAGTGATGGTCAAAGCAATTTAGGGCGATTATATTTTTTAGCCACAGCCGGTCGAATTGTAATAGCATTCACATACCCGCCGCGAAGCCGCACCGCACAACCATGTGCCGACGCAGCCTAATACAACGTCAGGTTGCTTTCTAACAAAGAATGAGAAGTAAACATGAAGGCCAAAATAAATAGGGTAGTTCTATTATGCCTCGCCGGGCTGCTGACTGCCGTTCAATCCCCGGCGAAGCAGGAAGAGGTGTTTAAGAAATTCGCCGGCACTTATGTCACGGGCCACGAGTTCGGCAGGGATTCGTTGACGCTCGAAGCAGACGGGCGTTTTTCTGAAGGGTCGGGGAGTGATGACGGCACCCAAGTCTCCACATCCGGCACCTATAATCTTTCCAATGGGCGCTTGCATTTCATAATCGCGAAGCAGACGTGGAAGCGCGGGAGCGAAGGGAGGGAGTTTAACCTGCTCGACCCCAAGGAAAGGAAGGAGATACCCGGAGGAGAGGGCGATGGGGAGATTCAGAGGGAATTCGAAATGTTGCCGGTAGAATGGTCGGGGCGCATTTATTTGCTCTACGAAGAAGACCTGAAAGATTTCGCCAACGCGGTCAACCTCGGTATCGAGCCTCGCGCGACGCTAATCTCATACAGCTATATGTCGCCCTGGTACGGTTCCTTCTACTTACGCAGCGGGGACGAGCAGAAGAAGGTCACAGGAAACCCGCCGCTCTCTAAACAGTGGCTCTCATTCTTGCTGAGCAAGTCCGTCACGGCGACCGTTATCAGCATTGAGGAAACAAAGAAATATGAATTCAGCACGACGTTTACGGCAACGATAAATAAAGGAACCAGGGACGGGTTAAAAGTCGGGATGAGGCTGCTTACAAAGGACGAAGAACCTTCGCGTTGGGGCGGGACGCAGGTCATCTCCGTAGAAGAGAAGACGGCTAAGATACGGACGGAGCTAGTGAGGTCAGAATTGAAGGTCGGGGACAAAATCAACTCCAGGTACGAGCCGAAAATCCCTTACAGGTAAGGCGCGATCTAACAGCGGCATGCAGCGGACTCGTGCCCCGGCGGCCCTCTCACGGAGGCTGTGTGGGCGCTCGCCGTTAACGCCCGGCGCTATTGTTTTACGCCTCATTCTGCCTACGCGCTCGCGGCCTCGGCGGCGGCGCGCTCCCACTCTTCATAAAGGCCGCGCAGGCGCTCTTCGGTCTTGGCATATTCGTCGTTGAGGCGCGCGAGACGCGAGGCGTCGCGTGCGGCTTCGGGCGTTGACATCTCGTCGCCGAGTGCGGCCAGATGCTTCTCGACCTCCGCAATCTCCGCCTCGACCGACTGTGAGTCGCGCGACCGCGCGCCCTTCTTCTTCGAGTCTTTGCCGCCCCGCGACTTCTTCGCGTCCTGCGCCTTCGCGTCGGCGCGCGCGTCGCGAGTTCCCGCGGCGTCGGCGCGCGTCGCGGGCTTCGATGCTGCGTCCCTCTCGCGGTCGGCCTTCGGGGCGGAGGCGGCGGCGCGGCGCTCGGCCTTCCAGTCGTGATACTCGGTGTAGTCGCCTTCGTAGTGTTCGGCGTGTCCGCAGCCATCGAGCGCGAGTATCTGCGTGGCGACACGGTCGAGGAAGTATCGGTCGTGGCTGATGGTAATGATTGTGCCGTCGTAGGCATCGAGCGCTTCTTCGAGCGCTTCGCGCGAAGGGATGTCGAGGTGGTTCGTCGGCTCGTCGAGGACGAGGACGTTGACGCGCGAGTAGATGAGCTTGGCGAGCGCGAGCCTTCCCTTCTCGCCGCCCGAAAGGTCTCGGACGTGCTTGTAAACGTCGTCGCCGGTGAAGAGAAAGCGCGCGAGGAAGCTGCGCAGCTCGCCCGCGGTCGCCGACGGGGGCGCGACGCGGCGCAGCTCCATGATGATCTCGTTGCGCGCGTCGAGGTCGTCGAGCTGCTGCGCGTAGTAGCCGACCGAGACGTTCGCGCCCCAGCGCACCTCGCCCGCGAGCTGCGGCAGTTTGCCGAGCGCGGTCTTGAGGAAAGTGGTCTTGCCCGAACCGTTCGGGCCGATGATGCCGAGGCACTCGCCGCGGCGCAGGATGAAGGTGATGCCTTCGGCGAGGACACTTCCGGGGTAGCCTATGCTTGCATCCTTGACGGTGAGAACGTAGGTGCCGGCGCGCTCGACCTTTTGGAGCTGGAAGTTGCCGGAAGACTGGTCGGGGCGGACGGCGTCGACGCGCTCAAGCTTCTCTAACATCTTGCGGCGCGACTTGGCCTGCTTGGTCTTCTGACCGGCCAGGTTGCGGCGGATGAACTCTTCGGTCTTGGCGATGAGCTGGCGCTGGTTCTCGTAGGCGCGCATCTGCGCCTCGCGCCGCTCCTCGCGCTCGACGAGGAAGTCGGAGTAGTTACCCTGGTAGCTCACCGCCTTGCCGTTCTCAACCTCGACGATGCGAGTGCAGGCGCGGTCTAAGAAATAACGGTCGTGGCTGATGATGACGTAGGCCGACTTGTAGGAGGAGAGGAACTCTTCGAGCCACTCGACCGCCGCCACGTCGAGGTGGTTGGTCGGCTCGTCGAGCAGGAGAACGTCAGGCTCTGCGAGCAGGAGTCGCGCGAGGCCGAGGCGGTTCTTCTGACCGCCCGAAAGAATCTCGGTCGGCGTCGCCCAGGTGTCGCGCTCGAAGCCGAGACCTTGCAGGATGGCTTCCGCGCGGGCCGCGTACTCGAAGCCGCCCTGCCGCTCGAACTCGTGCTGGAGGTCGCTGTAGCGC
>JALZHC010000170.1 GCA_030914105.1 Acidobacteriota bacterium | reverse complement strand
GTCAAGACCACTTGCCTTTGACTCCAGACTCTCAGACTCCAGACTCCAGACTGTATTTCTTATCACTTATCACTCATCACTCATCACTTATGAGTAGTCCGGTCGAGTCAGTTCCCATCTTGCAGAGCGTGCTGCGGCGCGTGACGGAGAGCCCTGAGTTCAGGCGTCTGGCGGCGGAGGTTCGCGGCGGGGCGCGCGTGGTGTCTGTAGCAGGGCTGACTTCGGCGGCGGCGCGCGCGCTGGCTCTGGCGGCCTTGCAGCGCGAGACCGAGCGGCGCTTCGCGGTCGTCGTCGCCGCGAACCGCGACATGGAGGTGTGGGAGCGCGACCTCTCTTTCTGGTGCGGCGCGCTCGGCGGCAGGGAAGAGTGTGAGGCCGTGTTGAGCCTGCCCGCGTCCGAAGGCGACCCCTACGCGGGCGCTTCGCCGCACGCGGAGACTCTGGAGCGGCGCGCGCTCGCGCTGTGGCAGCTCGCGCGCGGTCGGGGCCGCTTCGTGCTTCTGTCTGCGCGCGCGCTCGTGCGCCGGACGGTTCAGCCGCGCGCGCTCACAGAGATGGGCGCGGTGCTCAGGCGCGACGAGAACTTCGCGCCGGAAGAGCTGCTTGAGCTTTTGCTCGCGTCGGGCTACGTGCGCGAAGATCCCGTGGGCGCGGTCGGCGAGTTCTCGATGCGCGGCGGCATCCTCGACGTTTGGTCGCCGGGCGAAGCCGCGCCCGTGCGCGTCGAGTTCTTCGGCGACACGGTTGACTCCATCCGCCGCTTCGACCCCGAAACGCAGCTCTCCATCGAACAGCTCAAAGAGACCGAGGTCGTCCCGATGCGCGAGCTTGCGGTCGCGCGCGACGACTTCCGTTTGTGGTCAGAGTTCGCGCGCGAGCGCTGGGCGGACGAGTCGCACGCGCGCGCGCTCAAAGACAGAACCGTCTACGCCGACGAGGGCGAGACCTTCCCCGGTTGGGAGTGGCTGATTCCGCTCGTCGTCAGGACGGACGCGAGTGCGTTCGACTACCTCAAAGACGCGGTGCTCGTCGTTGACGAGCCGGCTAGTATCGAGCAGCACCTCGCGCAGAGCTTCGAGACTGTGGCCGCGCGCTTTGGCGAGAACGAGAGCGCGGGCGAGATCGGTTTGAAACCCGAAGAGCTTTACCTGTCGGTCGAAGAGCTGCGCGCGCGTCTTGACAACGCCTCGCGCCTTGAGCTGCGTGCGTTGGGGCGCGCGGCTGCCGTGACGGACGAGCGTTTCGCCGGCGAGTCGGAGCAGCCCGCGGCGAAGATTGGGCGCGGGAGGGGCGCGCCGCAGCCGCTCTTTCTCTTCCCGGCGGTCGTGCGCGCGCCCGAAGTCGAGTGGCCGTCGCTCCCCTCGAAGCGTTACCACGGGCGCATCGCGGAACTCGCCGCCGACGTGCGCCACGCGCGCGCCGAGCGCTCCACACTCACGCTCTTCGCAATGCCTTCGGCGGGCGTGGCCGAGCGCGTCGCCGACATGCTCGCCGACTACAACGTCGCCGTGCGCGTCGCGCTCGCGGGCGAGGCCGGCGCGCAGGTTGATGACTCCGCAGGCGTAGTCACCGCGGGCAGGCTCTCCGGCGGCTTCGAGCTGGCGGGCGCGCGGCTTCTCGTACACGTCGAGACAGACCTGTTCGACGAGGCGAGCGGAACGACAGTCGAGCAGCGTGTGCCCGGCACGGGCGTCGGCACTACCGCGTCGGCGCGGCGGCGCAAGTCTCTGGCGTCTGCGTTCCTCTCCGACTTTCGCGACCTGAAGGTCGGCGACTACGTCGTCCACATTGACCACGGCATCGCGCGCTTCGGCGGCCTCCAGACGCTCGAACTCGGCGGGCGCAAAGGCGAGTTCATGCTCCTCACTTACGCCGAAGAGGCGAAGCTCTACGTGCCCGTCGAGCGGCTTGACCTCGTGCAGCGCTATTCGAGCGCCGAAGGGCACGAACCCGTGCTCGACCGACTCGGCGGCCTTGGCTGGCACAAGACGAAGGCCAAGGCCAAGCGCGCGATGCGCGACATGGCCGACGAGCTTCTGAAGCTCTACGCCGAGCGCAAGCTCGTGCAAGGCTATGCCTTCGCCGCCGACAGCCCCTGGCAGCGCGAGTTCGAGGACGCCTTCGAGTACGTGCCCACCCCAGACCAGGAGACGGCCATCGAGGACGTGAAGCGCGACATGGAAACGTTGACGCCGATGGACAGGCTCCTGTGCGGCGACGTGGGCTACGGGAAGACCGAGGTGGCGATGCGCGCGGCCTTCAAGGCCGTGATGGACTCGAAGCAGGTCGCCGTGCTCGCGCCGACCACGGTGCTCGCCTACCAGCACTATGAAACCTTCCGCTCGCGCTTCGCCGTCTTCCCCGTCCGCGTTGAACTCATCTCGCGCTTCCGCTCGCCGAAAGAGCAGAAAGAGATCGCCCGCCGAGTCGAGTCCGGCGAGATTGATATCATCATCGGCACGCACCGCCTGCTCTCGAAGGACATCAGCTTCCGAGACCTCGGCCTCGTCGTCGTGGACGAGGAACAACGCTTCGGCGTCGCGCACAAAGAGAGACTCAAGCAACTAAAGAAGCGCGTTGACGTTCTGACGCTCTCGGCCACCCCGATACCGCGCACGCTCAACATGTCTCTGATGGGCCTGCGCGATATGTCGGTCATCGAGACGCCCCCGCGCGACCGCCTGGCGATTCAAACGCAGGTCGTGCAGTTTTCCGAGGGCGTCATCAAGTCGGCCATCGAGCTTGAGCTGGGCCGCGGCGGTCAGGTCTTCTTCATCCACAACCGCGTGGAGACGATTGACACCGTCGCGGCCCTTGTGCGACGGCTGGTTCCGCAGGCACGCGTGGCCGTCGGGCACGGGCAGATGCACGAGAAAGAGATGGAGCGCGTGATGCTCGATTTCGTTGATTTCAAATACGATGTGCTCGTGGCGACGACGATAATCGAGAACGGCATAGACATCCCGCGCGCCAACACAATCATCATAAACCGGGCTGACGCCTACGGCCTCTCGCAGCTTTATCAGCTCAGGGGCCGCGTCGGGCGCTCGAACCGACGCGCCTACGCGTACCTGCTCATCCCGTCCGAAGCCGAGCTGACGCCGATTGCGCGCCGACGCCTCGCGGCCATACGCGAGTTCTCAGACCTCGGCGCGGGCTTCCGCGTGGCGGCTTTGGATTTGGAATTGAGAGGGGCGGGAAACTTGCTCGGCGGCGAGCAGTCGGGCCACATGGACGCGCTCGGCTTTGATCTTTACACGCAGATGCTTGAGCGCACCGTGGCCGAGCTTCGCGGCGAGCAGGTCGAGGACGAGGCCTCGGTCTCGATTAACCTCGGCGTGGACGTTTCCATCCCCGAAGATTACGTCGCCGACATGGGCCAGCGCCTGAGGACTTACAAGCGCATCGCCTCCGCCCGCGACGACGAGGCGCTGGAGCAGATCAGGCGCGAGACCGAAGACCGCTACGGGCGGCTCCCTGAATCGGTCGAGCGGCTCTTTGCCTACGCGCGGCTTCGTCGGACGGCTGAAGAGACCGGCGTCATCTCGATTGACCGGACGCCGACGGGCCTCGCCCTCAAGCTGAAGGAGACGGCGCGCGTCTCGCCCGAACGCCTGCTGGCGCTCGTCGCGGAAGGCCGCGCGTCTTTCAGTCCGAGCGGCGTGCTGCGGGTCGAGGCGGGCGACGACGAGGGGCTAATCGAGCGTGCCCACCGCGTGTTGCTCGACGTGCGCGCCGGAGGTTAGAATACGCGCTCCGCGCCGTAGTGCCCCGGAGTCCCGACCGTGCGGAGCGACGCGAGAGAGTTTCCGAAGCGCGCCGCCTTTGCCGCCGCAAAAAAAAATCTGAGTCCGTTTTTCAGCAGGGTCAACCGTCAACGCTTCGGGCCTCCCCGCAAAGAGGCCGAGAATAGAGGAATGAAAACTGTGCAATTCACAAACGCCTTGTCCCGCGCCTCTGCGCTTCTCGTCGCCGCCTTCGCGCTGGCGTTTCTGTTTGCCGCGCCCGCGCGCGCGCAGGAAGAGGCCGCGCCCGTCGTTTTGGACGAGCCTATCGTGCAGGTCAACAACGACGTGATCATGCTCTCGCAGCTCCGCCGAGAGGTCGCGGACTTCAAGGAAGTCCTCGTCAAGCAGCGCGGCATGACGCCGGAGCAGGCCGACGCAGAGATCGAGAAACGCCGCCCCGAAATCATCTTCAACCTTATCAACGAGGCGCTGCTCATGCAGAAGGGCAAGGACATCCCGCGCATGAGCGAGGACGTGGAGGCCGAGGTCAACCGCGAGGTGCTGCGCGTCGCGCAGGGCGCTGGATTGCCGACGCTCGAAGCGCTCCAGGCGGCCATGCAGAAGGAGGGCGTGAGCCTCTCGGAGGTCAGGGCCACTCTGCGCGCGCAGTACATGAAGCAGGCCGTGTTGCAGCGTGAGGTGGACTCGAAAATCTACTTCGGCCTGACCGACAAAGAGCTTCACGATTACTTCGACGCACACCGCGACCGCTTCGCCGCCGTCACCATCTCGGAAATCTACCTGAGCCTCGCGGGCCGCAGCGAAGCGGAGGTGAAGGCGAAGGCGCAGCAGATCGTCGCGTCGGCGCGCGGCGGCTCGGACTTCGGCGACCTCGCCACGAAGTTCTCCGAGCGCGAGGACGACAAGGGCCAGCGCATCGCCGAGAAGACGAAGGGGCAGCACCTCGACGAGCAGGGCAAGCCGCGCGTCTACCTCATCTCGGACATGCAGCCGGCCATCGCCGACGCCCTCAAGAACCTGAAGGCGGGCCAGGTCTCCGAGCCGATCAAGACCGACGAGGGCTACATGATCTTGCGCGTCAACACGCGCGACGACGCCTTCAACGAGAACTTCGTCCGCGGCGCGATGACGCAGGAGCGCTCCGACAAAGAGCACGACGCATACCTGCGCGGCCTGCGTAAGGACGCCTACATCAAGCCCGCCGACAACTACAAGGAAGTCATCCAGCCGCTCCTCGACAAGGACAAGGAGCAGTTAAAGGCCGCCGAAGCCGGCAAGCAGGAGACGGCCAGCAAACAGGCCGCCGAGAAGAAGGAAAAAAGTAAAAAGCAGTAACGCGAAGAGTCTGGAGTCTGAGAGTCGGGAGTCGGGAGTCAAAGCAACTTGTCTTGACTCCCGACTCTCAGACTCTCAGACTCCAGACTTTTTCTTTATGCGCTTAGACCAGTACCTGCGCGCCAGCCGACTCGTCCTGCGCCGCGCGGTCGCGCAGGAGTTGTGCGAGGCCGGGGCCGTCTCGGTGGGCGGCACGCCCGCGCGCTCTTCGCGCACAGTCCGCCCCGGCGATGAAATCACCATCCGCCGACGCGAGCGCACCCTCACCGTCCGCGTCCGTACAGTCCCCGAAGCCAAACAGGTCTCACGCGCACAGGCCCCCACGCTCTACGAAATCATCAGCGACATCAGGGAAGAGGGTTTTGGGGTTTAGGTGCTGGGTTTTGGAAGCCTCGCACGCCTACAGTCTTCCACCAGCACCCAACACCTAAAACCCAAAACCCATTCCTGCGTTCGCCTTTCGCGCGCCCGGCGCGGGGTCGGGACGGGCGTTCGTCTGGAAACGAAACGGGGGCGCGGGGCGCGGGGCGCGTTAAACGGGCGGAATCCGCGCGGGCCTGAGTGGAACAGGGTTTGCCGATTTGGAAACGGCAACCTCGACAGTTTTCTAAACAGGGACGCCGGTCAAGAGAACAAGGGAGTGGGGAGTTATGAACATCCTGACGAGCATCTTTACGGACGACCTGGCGATTGACCTCGGCACGGTCAACACGCTCATCTTCGCGCCCGAACGCGGCGTGGTGCTGAACGAGCCTTCGGCGGTGGCGATCCACAGGCACACGGGCGAAGTCCTCGACGTGGGCGCGGGCGCTTACAAGATGCTTGGGCGCGAGCCGAAGGACGTTGAAGTCTTCCGGCCCGTGCGCGGCGGCAACATCGAAAACTTCGACGCCGTGGAGAAGATGCTCAAAGCCTTCATCGCGCGCGTCAACGGCACCACACACCGACGCAGCCACGTCGTCATCGGCGTGCCCGGCTCCTCGACGACGCTCGAACAGCGCTCGGTGCGAGACGCCGCCCGCGACGCCAAGGCTACGCGCGTTGACCTGGTTGACGAGGGGCTGTGCGCCGCGCTCGGAGCCGGGCTGCCTTACGAGGACGAGCGCGGCCACCTGGTCGTGGACATCGGCGGCGGGACGACGAACATCGCCATCGTCGCCAGCGGCGCGGTCGTCTCCTCGAACAGCCTGATGGCCGCCGGCAACGCGATGGATCAGGCCATCTGCGACTACGTGCGCGCCAGGTACGAGATGCAGCTTGGCGAGCGCACCGCGGAGAACGTGAAGAAGGAGTTGAGCGCGGCGGCGAGCGGCGAAAGGAAGGCGGAGATCATCGGCAAGCATGTGGTTGACGGGCTGGCGAAGGTCGTCGAGATCACGTCTGAAGAGGTGCGCGAGGCCATCGAGCCTGTGGTCGCCGAGATCGTCGCGGGCGTGCGCCGCGCCATCGAGGAGTCGAAGCCGGAGGTGACGGCCGATATCTACCAGACCGGGTTGATACTGACGGGCGGCGGCGCACTCCTCGGCGGCCTGGCCGAGCGTTTGCAGAAGGAGCTGCGCCTGCACGTCGTCGTCGCCGACGACCCGCTCGCCGCCGTCGCACTCGGCGCGGGCCGCCTCCTCGCAGACAAGGCCCGCCTCCAGCGCGCGGCCATACGCGAGGACGCGCCGGTCTGGGAGACCGAGCCGGCCCTCGTCGTCAACTGGTAAAGTCTCGAACGAGCACAACTGCTCAACCTCAACGAGCGAGCAAGGGCGGGCACACGAAAGGGCCGGGGGCTTCAACCTCCGGCCCCTCTTTTTCTGAGAAGAAAACCTTAGTGCCCTTCGTGAAGTCCTTTGTGACCTCTGTGGTTAAGAAAGCCGAATTTAACCACAGGGCACGGAGGTATGCACGAAGGGCACTAACTTATTTTCACTCGTCCGGCGTCGCAACGCCTTCGACGACGCGAGAAGTCAGTTCCGGCACACGTCCTTCGTCCGCGATCTCCGCGAGGA
>JALZHC010000753.1 GCA_030914105.1 Acidobacteriota bacterium | reverse complement strand
ACCGTGAGGGAGGGCGTTCTCGGATGGCAGAAGGCAGAAGGCGGAACGATGAAGCGGATGCTAAAGAGCGTCCACTTCATCCTTCATCCTTCCGCCTTCATCCTTGTATCGCGCCCTCCCTCACGGCCGGGCTACCGCCTGTGCGCGTCACTCTTCTTGAGCTTTATTCTTTTCGCGCAGGCCCTCGCGGCGACGCTGCCCGTCGTGCCTCCCGCGAAGGTCTCGATGTCTGCGGAGCGGCTCGCGTTCATTGACGCCGCGGTCGGCGAGGCAATCGAGAAGAAGGAGACGCCGGGCGCGGTCGTGCTCGTCGCGCGGCGCGGCGGGGTCGTCTGGCGCAAGGCTTACGGCTCGCGCGCGATTCTGCCGCAGCGCGAGGCAATGACGCCGGACACAATCTTCGACCTCGCGAGTCTGACGAAGATCGTCGCGACGGCGACGAGTGTGATGATTCTCGTCGAGCGCGGCAAGGTTCGTCTCGGCGACCCCGTCTCGCTCTACATCCCGGAACTGAAGGGCGAGGGGCGCGAGAAGATTACAATCGAGCAACTGCTCACGCACCGCTCCGGCTTCGCGCCCGACTTCGATTTGAGCGAGCCCTGGTCTGGCTACGAAGAGATGCTCAAGCGGCTCTACCGCGAGCCGCTCCGCAGCGCGCCGGGCACGCGCTTCGTCTACAGCGACATCAACTTCATCACGCTCGGCGAGGTCGTCCGACGCGTTTCGGGCCAGCCGCTCGACGAGTTCGCGCGCCGCAACATCTACGAGCCGCTCGGCATGCGCGACACAGGCTTCCGACGCATCGGCGAAGGCAATCTGCCTCGGCCCCGCACCGACGCGGCCACGCTCGCGCGCATCGCGCCGACCGAGAACGTGCGCGGCGTCAAGAGCTACCTCGGCGGCACGGGCGAGCAGGGAAGTGAGGGCGACCGAATCCTGCGCGGCGAAGTGCACGACCCGACCTCCTACCGCATGGGCGGAGTGGCGGGTCACGCCGGCCTCTTCTCGACCGCCGACGACCTCGCGATTTTTTGCCAGATGATCTTGAACGGCGGCGAGTATGGCGGCGTTCGCATACTTAGCCCGCTCACCGTCGCAGAGATGACGCGCCCGCGCCAAGTCACCGAAGAAGGCGGCGCGCGCGGACTCGGCTGGGACATCCACACCAGCTTCTCTTCAAACCGCGGCGACCTCTTCCCCGTCGGCTCGTTCGGCCACACGGGCTTCACGGGCACTTCGATCTGGATCGACCCCGCGAGCGAGACCTTCGTCGTCTTCCTCTCGAACCGCGTGCATCCGAACGGCAAGGGCGACGTATCGCCTTTGCGCGCGCGCGTCGCCAATATCGCCGCCGCCGCCGTGACCGATGTCGGCGCGACCGCGCGCGCAGAGCTTGAGCAGACGCGCTACATCGAGAACATGCTCGCCGGACTCCGTGACTTCACCTTCACGACCGCCGAGGCGCGCAAGGCCGAGGCCGGCGGCCTGCTCACGCCCGCCGACGCCGAGGTCTTAAACGGCGTCGACGTGCTGGAGCGCGACGGCTTCAAAGAGCTTCAAAACTTACGCGTCGGCCTGATTACCAACCAGACGGGCCGCGACCGCGCCGGGCGTCAGACGATAGACGTGCTGCGCGAAGCGCCGGGCGTGAAGCTCGCCGCGCTCTTCTCGCCGGAGCACGGCATCCGCGGTCTTGCCGACGAGAAGGTCTCCGACACGACGGACGAGAAGACGGGTCTGCCCATCTATTCACTCTACGGCGAGACGCGAAGGCCGAAGCCCGAGCAGTTGAAGAACCTCGACGCGCTCGTCTACGACATACAGGATGTCGGCGTGCGCTTCTACACATACGTCTCGACGCTCGGCTACGCGTTGGAGGAGGCAGCGAAGGCACGGATTCCGCTCTTCGTCCTCGACCGACCGAACCCGATAGGCGGCGTGGAAGTCGAGGGGCCTGTGGCCGACGCCGACAAGCTCTCGTTCACGGCCTACCACACGATCCCGGTGCGTCACGGCATGACCGTGGGCGAGCTGGCGCGGCTCTACAACGCGCAACGCAAAATCGCTTGCGACCTGCGCGTCGTGAAGATGGAGAACTGGCGGCGCGCCATGTGGTTCGACGCGACGGGGCAAACCTGGGTGAACCCCTCGCCGAATATGCGCAGCCTCACCGAGGCCGCGCTCTATCCGGGCGTCGGGTTGCTTGAGACGACGAACCTCTCGGTCGGGCGCGGCACCGATACGCCCTTCGAGCTTGTCGGCGCGCCCTGGCTCGACGGCCAGAAGCTCGCGGCCTACCTCAACGCACGCGGCCTCGAAGGCGTCCGCTTCATCCCCGTCCGCTTCACGCCGCGCGCGTCGGTCTTCAAAGACAAGGAGTGCGGCGGCGTCAACCTCTTTATCACAGACCGCGCTCGGTTCCGGCCCGTGCGCGCCGGCCTTGAGATCGCCGTCGCGCTCCGCCGACTCTTCCCGCAGGATTGGAAGGTCGAAGACTATGCGCGCCTGCTCGTCAATTCGGAGACCCTTGAGCGCGTGCGCCGCGCCGACGACGCCGAAGAGATCATCCGCTCCTGGCAGCCGCGGCTCGACGAGTTCCGACGCGCCCGCGCGCAGGCGCTGCTCTACCGCTGACGGACTGAACGACAGCCCGCCAGTACAGAACCGCTCGCGGTTCTGTACCCCTCTGTGCCCCTCTGTGTTCTCCGCGTCTCTGTGGTTTAATAGTCCCGCCCGAAGGCCCGGGGAACTGATTCGACCACCCTATCCGTCAACGAGGAGAAACCGGATGCTACCCGCCAGAAGGATTTTGCTCGTCCTCGCCCTC
>JALZHC010000169.1 GCA_030914105.1 Acidobacteriota bacterium | reverse complement strand
GCGCAACCCCGCCGAGTACGTGGCCGACGACATTGACCACCTCGGCAACCGGCGCGTGCGCGCCGTCGGCGAGCTGCTGGAAAACCAGTTCCGCATCGGACTTGTCCGGATGGAGCGGGCCATCAAGGAGAAGATGTCCATCCAGCAGGAGATGCAGACGACGATGCCGCGCGACCTCATCAACGCCAAGCCCGTGACGGCGGCGGTGCGCGAGTTCTTCGGCTCCAGCCAGCTCTCGCAGTTCATGGATCAGACCAACCCCTTGTCCGAGATCACGCACAAGCGCAGGCTTTCGGCCCTGGGGCCGGGCGGTCTCTCGCGCGAGCGCGCCGGCTTCGAAGTCCGTGACGTGCACCCGACGCACTACGGTCGCATCTGCCCCATCGAGACGCCTGAAGGGCCGAACATCGGCCTCATCTCAAGCTTGTCGTGCTTCGCGCGCATCAACGAGTTCGGCTTCATCGAGTCGCCGTACCGCAAGGTGGTGGACGGGCGCGTCGCCGAGTACGTGCGCGTCACGAACGGCGGCGACACGAAGCACAAGCCGGGCGACCACGTCTCCGAGGACGAGGTCATCAAGGCCAACCGCCGCGTCGGCTCCGACGGGCGCAAGGCCGAGTACGAGCCTTACCCGTTCTACCTGACGGCCTGGGAGGAGGACAAGTACGTCATCGGCCAGGCCAACATCGAGCTGGACGAAGACGGCACGATCATCAACGAGCGCAACGCCGCCCGCAAGGCCGGCGAGTTCATCAACGCGCACCGCGACGAGATCGAGTACGTGGACGTCTCGCCCAAACAGCTCGTCTCGGTCGCGGCCTCGCTCATCCCGTTCCTTGAGAACGACGACGCGAACCGCGCCCTCATGGGTTCGAACATGCAGCGCCAGTCCGTGCCCCTGCTTCGCGCCGAGTCGCCCTACATCGGGACGGGGATGGAGCAGGTGACGGCGAGGGATTCCGGTGCGGTCGTCGCCGCGCGCCGCGACGGCGTCGTGGACTACGTGGACTCGGAGCGCATCATCGTCCGCGCCGACCACAACGTTGACGGCACCATCTCGCGCGAGGTGACGGCCGACATCTACACGCTGACGAAGTTCAAGCGCTCGAACCAGAACACCTGCATCAACCAGCGACCCATCGTCCACGTCGGCGAGCGCGTCAGCAAAGCCCAGGTCATCGCCGACGGCCCCTGCACAGACCGCGGCGAGCTGGCCCTGGGCAGAAACGTTCTGGTCGCCTTCATGCCGTGGCGCGGCTACAACTTCGAGGACGCCATACTCGTCTCCGAGCGCCTGGTCAAGGATGACTATTACACCTCGATCCACATCGAGGAGCTGGAAATCGAGGCCCGCGACACCAAGCTCGGCCCCGAAGAGATCACGCGCGACATCCCGAACGTCGGCGAGAACATGCTGCGCGACCTCGACGAGTCGGGCATCATCCGCATCGGCGCGCAGGTCAAGCCCGGCTCAATCCTCGTCGGCAAGGTCACGCCGAAGGGCGAGACGCAGTTGACGGCGGAAGAGAAACTGCTCCGCGCGATCTTCGGCGAGAAGGCCGGCGACGTGAAAGACGCTTCGCTCGTCTGCCCGCCAGGCATTGACGGCACGGTCGTCGAGGTGCAGGTCTTCACGCGCAAAGGACAGGAGCGCGACCAGCGCTCGCTCGCCATCGAGGAAGAAGAAGAGAACCGCCTGCGCCGCGACCTCGAAGACGAGACGCGAATCCTTCGCGAGCAGCGCGACGCGCGCATCTACGAGCTGTTCGAGGGGCGCAAGCTCTCGGCAGACCTCTCGGTCGAGCGCGAGGTTCGCATCCCGAAGGGCGAGACCATCACGCGCGAGATGCTCGCGGGAATTGAGCCGAAAGCTCTGCGCAAGGCGCAGCTCGCCGGCGCTCGCGCCGCCGACATCATCGCCGAGGTCAAGGACTTCGAGGAGCGCACCGAGCGTCAGATTCGGATTCTGACCGACATCTACGAGGAGAAGATTGCCAAGCTGCGGCAGGGCGACGAACTCGCGCCCGGCGTCATCAAGATGGTCAAGGTCTTCATCGCGATGAAGCGCAAGCTCTCGGTCGGCGACAAGATGGCCGGACGCCACGGCAACAAGGGCGTCATCGCGCGCATCCTCCCCGAAGAGGACATGCCGTATCTGCCGGACGGCACGCCCGTGGACATCGTCCTGAACCCTCTGGGCGTGCCCTCGCGCATGAACGTCGGCCAGATACTTGAGACGCACCTGGGCTGGGCCGCGCGCGTGCTCGGCATGCACTTCGCCACGCCGGTCTTCGACGGCGCGACCGAGCCGGAAATCAAGGGCATGATCAAGCAGGCCGGCGCGCACCTGCGCGAGCAGGGCTTGCCCGACATCGTCGGCGATAGCGGCAAGACCGTGCTCTACGATGGTCTCAACGGCGAGCCGTTCGAGCAGAAGGTGACCATCGGCTACATCTACATGCTGAAGCTGTCGCACCTCGTGGACGACAAGATTCACGCGCGCTCAATCGGCCCGTACTCGCTGATTACGCAGCAGCCCCTGGGCGGCAAGGCGCAGTTCGGCGGCCAGCGCTTCGGCGAGATGGAGGTCTGGGCGCTCGAAGCCTACGGCGCAGCGCACATCCTTCAAGAGCTTCTGACGGCGAAGTCGGACGACGTGGCGGGACGGTCGAAGATTTACGAGGCCATCGTCAAGGGCGAGGCCGACTTCAACCCCGGCGTGCCGGAATCCTTCAACGTCCTCGTGCGCGAGCTTCAATCGCTCTGCCTCGACGTGGAACTGATAGACAAGAACGCCGCCGTCGAGGTCGCCGAGGGCGACGGCACAGGCCGTCCCGTAGTCGCCACGGGAGGCCCGGCAGAATAATAGTCGTGAGTCCGGAGTCTCGGAGTCCAGAGTCAAAGGCAAGTGGTCTTGACTCCTGACTCCGAGACTCCTGACTCCTGACTTTGTCTTAATTAATCGGAGATAAAAAGGTGTTTAGATTCCAGCAAGAAAAGACGCAGCTCGCGCCCGACTTCGAGGCGATCCGCATCTCACTGGCCTCGCCCGAAAAGATTCGCCACTGGTCGCACGGCGAAGTGACGAAGCCGGAGACGATCAACTATCGCACCTTCAAGCCTGAAAGGGACGGACTCTTCTGCGCGCGCATCTTCGGCCCCGTCACAGACTGGGAGTGCCTGTGCGGCAAGTACAAGAGGATGAAGCACCGCGGCGTCATCTGCGACAAGTGCGGCGTCGAGGTCACGCAGGCCAAGGTGCGCCGCGAGCGTCTGGGCCACATCGAGCTGGCCTCTCCGTGCTCGCACGTCTGGTTCTTCAAGGGGCTTCCCAGCCGCATCGGCCACCTGCTCGACATCCCCTTGCGCGAGCTTGAGAAGGTTCTCTACTTCGAGTCCTACATCGTCATCGATCCGGGCGACGCGCCCGTCAAGGAGCGCGAGCTTCTCACGGACGAGCGCTTCCGGGAACTCACGCGCGACCATCCGGGCCAGTTCCTCGCCAAGATGGGCGCGGAGGCGATTAAGGAGCTTCTGGCCGCCGTCCAGATCGAAGAGCTTGCCGGCGAGCTTCGCATCCGCATGAAGGAGGAGACCTCGCAGCAGAAGAAGCTGAAGTTCTCCAAGCGGCTGAAGGTCGTCACCTCTTTCCTCAAGTCGGGCAACCGCCCCGACTGGATGATTCTCGACGTCATCCCGGTCATCCCGCCGGAGCTGCGGCCCCTCGTCCCGCTCGACGGCGGACGCTTCGCCACGTCGGACTTGAACGACCTCTACCGGCGCGTCATCAACCGCAACAACCGTCTGAAGAAGCTCATGGAGCTGCGCGCGCCCGAAGTCATCGTGCGCAACGAGAAGCGCATGCTTCAGGAGGCCGTGGACGCTCTCTTCGACAACGGTCGTCGCGGTCGCGTGCTGCGCGGAGTGAACAACCGCCCCTTGAAGTCTCTCTCAGACACTTTGAAGGGCAAGCAGGGCCGCTTCCGCCAGAACCTTCTCGGCAAGCGCGTCGACTATTCGGGCCGCTCCGTCATCGTCGTCGGCCCGGAACTCAAACTCCACCAGTGCGGCCTGCCGAAGAAGATGGCTTTGGAGCTGTTCAAGCCGTTCATCTACAACCAGCTCGAAAAGCAGGGCTACGCCGCGACCATCAAGCAGGCGCGCGAGATGGTTGACCGGCAGGAGCCTGTGGTCTGGGACATCCTCGAAGAGGTCATCCGCGAACATCCCGTGCTCCTGAACCGCGCGCCGACCCTTCACCGCCTCGGCATCCAGGCCTTCGAGCCTGTGCTCGTCGAAGGCAAGGCCATCAAGATTCACCCGCTCGTCTGCACGGCCTTCAACGCCGACTTCGACGGCGACCAGATGGCCGTCCACATCCCCTTGAGCCCGGAGGCGCAGATCGAGGCCGCGGTCTTGATGCTCGCCAGCAACAACATCCTCAGCCCTGCGTCGGGCCAGCCCATCGCCGTCCCCTCGCAGGACATCGTCTTGGGCTGCTACTACCTGACCAAGGACAAGCCGGGCGCGAAGGGCGAGGGGCGCGTCTTCTCTTCCATCGAAGAGGTTCTGCTCGCGCTCGACGCGAAGGAAGTGGAGACGCAGACGCCCATCAAGCTGCGCATCACCGGCAACCTGATCGACCTGACGCAGGAGCACGACACGCAGGACGTGATGCGCGCCGCCGTGCAGGAGAACGTCCGCCGCGTCATCAACACCACGGTCGGCCGCGTCATCTTCAACGACCAGATCGCGCGCGGCCTCCCCTTCATCAACGGCACCCTGAAGAAGAAGGGCCTCCAGTCGCTCGTCAACTACTGCCACCTCCGGCTCGGCCACGAGATGACGGTGAAGATGCTCGACGACCTGAAGAATCTCGGCTTCCTCTACGCCACGCGCGCCGGAATCAGTATCGGCATCGACGACCTTGTCACGCCGGACGCGAAGAAGACGCTCGTCGCGCAGGCCGACAAGGACGTCATCGAGGTCGAGCGGCAGTACCGCGACGGCGTCATCACCAACGGCGAACGCTACAACAAGGTCATCGCCATCTGGTCTGAGGTCACCGACAAGGTCGCCAAGGAGATGTTCCTCGCGATGGACGAGCGCGAGAAGGGGTCGAAGGAAGCCAACCCCATTCTCATCATGAGTGATTCCGGCGCGCGCGGAACCGCGCAGCAGATTCGCCAGCTCGCCGGCATGCGCGGACTGATGGCGAAGCCTTCGGGCGAAATCATCGAGACGCCCATCCGCTCGAACTTCCGCGAGGGCTTAAACGTCCTCCAGTACTTCATCTCGACGCACGGCGCGCGCAAAGGTCTCGCCGACACGGCCTTGAAGACCGCCGACTCAGGCTACCTGACGCGCCGACTCGTCGACGTGGCGCAGGACGTGATCGTCAGCGAGCCTGACTGCGGCACGCTCAAAGGCATCTACGCGTCGGCCATCGTCGAGGGCGGCGAGGAGATTGAATCCCTGCGCGACCGCATCGTGGGCCGCACGGCTTTGGAAGACGTGGTTGACCCGGTCGAGGGCCGAGTCATCGTCGCGGCCAACGACGAGATTAACGAAGACCTCGCCGCAGAGATTCAGCGCTCAGGCGTCCAGCGCGTGCGCATCCGCTCGGTTCTGACCTGCGAGTCGCGCCGCGGCGTCTGCATCAAGTGCTACGGGCGCAATCTCGCCACGGGCGCGCCCGTGGACATCGGCGAGGCCGTCGGCGTCATCGCCGCGCAATCCATCGGCGAGCCGGGCACGCAGCTCACGATGCGCACCTTCCACATCGGCGGCACCGCACGCCTCGAAGAGTCGTCCAAGCACGAGGCGCGCATGGACGGCACAATCAAGTACGTCGACCTCGTCGTCGTCAAGAACCGACGCGGCGAGATCACGGCGATGAACCGCAACGGCGCGCTCATCATCATTGACGAGCGCGGGCGCGAGGTCGCCCGCCATCAGGTCGTCTACGGCGCGCACATACACGTCGCCGACGGCCAGAGAGTCAAAGAGGATCAGCTCCTCGCCACCTGGGACCCGTTCACCTTCGCCATCCTGACGGAGGTCGCGGGTACTATTAAGTATCAGGACTTGAAGGAAGGCGTCACGGTCGACGAAGAGGTTGATGAAGTCACGGGCCAGTCGCGCCTCGTCGTCAAGGACTCGCCCGACGAGAAGCGCCAGCCGCGTCTGGAAGTGCGCGGCTCCTCGAACAAGGTTCTGAAGACCTACCAGATGCCCGTGCGCGCGAACCTCATGGTTCACGACGGCGACGTGGTCGAGCCGGGCGACGTGATCGCCAAAATCCCGCGCGAGACCACGAAGACCAAAGACATCACGGGCGGCCTGCCGCGCGTGGTGGAGCTGTTCGAGGCGCGCAAACCCCGCGAGACGGCCGTCATGAGTGAGATTGACGGCACCATCAAGCTCGGCCCCATCTCGAAGGGTAAGCGCAAGCTCATCGTCGTCGGCGACGACGGCGAGGAGCGCGAGTACGACATCCCTCGCGGCACGCACATCAACGTGCAGGAGGGCGACCGCGTCCGCGCCGGCGAGGCTCTGATGGACGGCCCCCTGAACCCGCACGACATCCTGCGCGTGCTCGGCATGAACCGTTTACAGGAGTACCTCGTCAACGAGATTCAGGAGGTCTATCGCCTCCAGGGCGTGAACATCAACGACAAGCACATCGAGGTCATCGTCCGACAGATGCTCCGCTGGGTGAAGGTCACCGACGTGGGAGACACAGACTTTCTCCTCGACGAGCAGGTCGACCGCTTCCGCTTCTCCGACGAGAACGCGCGCGTCGTCGGCGAAGACGGCGAGCCGGCCAAGGCCGAGCCGCTTCTCTTGGGCATCACGAAGGCCAGCTTGTCGACCGACTCGTTCATCTCGGCAGCCTCCTTCCAGGAGACGACGCGCGTCTTGACCGAGGCGGCGATTTCGGGCCGCGTCGACTACCTGCGGGGCCTCAAGGAGAACGTCATCATGGGCCGCCTGATTCCGGCGGGCACAGGGATGGAGTTCTACCGCAACGTCAAGGTCGAGCGCGACGCCTCTGCCGAACAGCCGCGCGAGGAGCCGGCCATCGAGAGCCTC
>JALZHC010000752.1 GCA_030914105.1 Acidobacteriota bacterium | reverse complement strand
CGTGGGTGCCGACGAAACTTGCACTTCGGGCGCGGACGCCTCGCCGCCGAGGTCTGCGACCGGCGAGGCGGCTTCAGTCTCGCCCTCTTCGGTCTCGTCGAGCGCAGCCGGCGCGACGAGCGACTCCTCGTCCGCCCCTTCGTCCTCGCGCACCGTCGGCTCGACGATGCCGCTCGTCTCCGCGTCGAGCGTCGAGGGGCGCTCCTCTTCCGTGTAAGCGCCGTGGTTCTGGATGACCGCGGCCTCGGCGGAGAAGATGTCGGGCGCGGGCGTGATGGTGTCGGGCCGGAGGTCGCGTCCCGCGCCCTGGAGCAACAACTCGTCGGCGGACATCTGCTCAACCTCGGTCGCGGCGACCGGCTCGGCTGCGTCCTTCGCGAGCAGGTTGTCGGGCGAGAGGTCTTCGGCCATGAAGGGCGGCTGAGTCTCGACGGCCTCGTCGTAGCCTTCGGCGATCATCGCCTCGGAAGGCTCGACCTCGCCCGCGTCGGCGTTCGGGTCTGCCTCGAACGACGCGGCGTGCTGCTCGATTGTCCGTCCCTCTTCGCTCTCGAAGCCCATCTCACCCTCCGGCCCGGCTGCGGCTTCAGCCGCCTCGTCTCCGTCGGCGCTCGACTCCGCGCCCGCGGAAACCTCTTCTGATGCGGCCCCGGTCTCTTCCGATGCGCCGACGGCTTCGCCCGTTTCTTGGGCTTGCCCCTCTGCGCCCTCTTCGCCTTCGTCCTCGGCGGCGGTGCGCGCGCTCTCGACGACGGCCTGCGCCGCGCCGATGAGTGCCTCGGCCTGGTCAATGCTCACGTCGAGGAAGTCTGCGATGTCGTCGACGGTGGCGTTGGCGAGCGACTCGATGTCGTCAATGCCGTGGTCTGCGAGGGTTGCGACCATCGCCGGGTTCATGCCTTCGAGCCTTTCGAGCGGCACGGACTCGCCCGAAGCGATCATCGCGCCCATCTGCGCCGCGACCTCGCGCTTCAGCTCTTCCTCGCTGCGGATGTCGATGTTCCAGCCGACAAGCTTCGTCGCCAGACGCACATTCTGCCCGCGCTTGCCGATGGCTAAGGAGAGCTGATCCTCGTTGACGATGACCTCCATCTGCCGGTGCTCGATGTCGGTGATGCGCACCTGATTGACCTTCGCGGGCGACAAGGCGTTGGCGGCGAAGACCGAAGGCTCGTCCGACCACTCGATGATGTCGATCTTCTCGCCGCGAAGCTCGCGGATGATGGCCTGCACGCGCGAACCCTTCATGCCGACGCACGCGCCGACGGGGTCAACGTCGCGCTCTGTGGAGGCGACGGCGATTTTGGCGCGCTCGCCCGGCTCGCGCACGGCCGATTTGATGACGACCGTGCCGTCGTAAATCTCCGGCACTTCCATCTCAAACAGGCGCTTCAAAATTTCCGGGCTGGTGCGCGAGACGATGACCTGCGGGCCTTTCGACTCCTTCGACACGTCGTCAATGACGACGCGGATTCTCTCGCCCTGGTTCCACGTCTCGCCGCGCGACTGCTGGTTGCGCGGCAGGAGCGCCTCCACGGTGCCGAGGTCAACGATAATGTCGCCGCGCTCAAAACGCTTAACGTAGCCGTTGACGAGGTCGCCGACCTTGTCGATGTACTGCTCGTAGATGTTGGCGCGCTCGGCGTCGCGGACTTTCTGGAAGAGAATCTGCTTGGCCGTCTGCGCGGCGATGCGCCCCATGTCCTCGACGGGGAGGGGCAGTTGCAGCTCGTCGCCGACCTCGACCTCGTCGCCCGCAAGCTCCTTGGCCTCATCGAGCGAAAGCTCGCGCCCTTCGTTCTCGACCGTCTCGACGACGACCTTCGAGGCGAAGATTTCCAGGCCCGTCTCGGGCGACCACTCGACCTGAATCTCCTCGCCCGACTTGAACTGCTTGCGGGCCGCGGCGCGCACGGCCTCCTTCACGGCCTCGATGACCACATCGCGGTCGATGCCCTTCTCCTTGCAGACCGCTTCGATGCTTTGCCCGATGGATGCACTCATAATTTGGGTTCCAGGGTTAGTGGCCGGGGGCTGGTTTTCGCGTCTGCCGCGCGGCCCGCTTTCTGTCGAGCCGTTGCGGGCGTAGAACAAACAGCCTCTAGCCTCCAGTCCCTAGCCTCTGCTTTCTCTCCCGCTCCTCGGCGAGGCGGAACTCCTCTTCGATGTCAATCTCCAGGTTCGCCTTGGCGATCTCGGAGAGCGGCACGCGGACGCGCCCCGAAGTCTTGTCGTCGAAGAGAACCTCCTCGCCCTCGACGCCGACGATGCGCCCGCGGAAGTTGCGCTGGCCGCCGATGGCGCCGCGCGTCTTCAGCCGCGCCAGCCGGCCCGCGAAGCGCTCGTAGTCTTCGCGCCGGTAAAGCCCGCGCTCAAGCCCCGGCGAGGAGACTTCGAGCGTGTACGTGCCGGGGATGAAGTCCTCGACGTCGAGGACTGTCCCGACGTGCTGGCTCACCTCCGAGCAGTCCTCGTGGGTGACGCCGCCCGGCTTGTCAATGAAGACTCGGACGACGGGCGAGCGCGCGCCGCCGGCCAACTCCACGTGGACGAGTTCGAGGCCGCGCTCATGGGCCGCGCGCTCGGCTATCTCGCGCACGCGCCCCTCGACTGAAGCCTCTTCGCCCAACACGCCAGCCCCCCTGAAAACGGCCCTCGCGCCCAAAAGAAAAAGTGGGCCAAAAACCCACTGGCAACGCCACGGCGCTCCGAGCAAGAGGCGGATTATACGGGATGCGCGGGCGCGAGGCAAGCGTGTGGGAAAGCCTGGAGAGGAAACTACATGCCAAGCGTAAGGTCGAAAATAATTCTGTCGCTTAGTCTGATTATTGT
>JALZHC010000168.1 GCA_030914105.1 Acidobacteriota bacterium | reverse complement strand
GGTACGACCGCACGAACTACTTCGAGACCGTCCCCTCGGACGCGCTTGAGCTGGCCGTCCGCCTCGAAGCCGACCGCATGCGCAACTCCTTCATCGCCGACGAAGACCGGCGCTCGGAGATGACGGTCGTGCGCAACGAGCTTGAGCGCGGGCAGAACGAGCCGTCGCTCGTCCTCGACGAGTCGGTCTACGCGACGGCCTTCCGCGAGCACCCGTATCACCACCCGACCATCGGCTGGCGCTCGGACGTTGAGAACGTGCCGACCGCGCGGCTCAAAGAGTTCTACGACACCTTCTACCACCCGAACAATGCGACCGCCGTCGTCGTCGGCGACTTTGAGACGGAGCAGACGCTCGAACTCGTCGAACGTCACTTCGGCGCGCTGCCGCCTTCGCCCGCGCCCATCCCCGAAGTCTACACGGACGAGCCGCGGCAGCAGGGCGAGCGCCGCGTCGTAGTCCGCCGCGCCGGAGAGCTGCCGCTCGTGCAGGTCGCCTTCCGCACGCCCGCGGCGCTCGGCCACGCGGGCGTGCTCTCGAACGCTGAGCTGGCCGCGCGCGCAGAGACCCCTCCGGAAGAGAACGACATCTACCCGCTCGCAGTCCTCTCGGCGGCGCTCGCGGGCGGCGTGACGAGCAGGCTCTATCAGGCTCTGGTCGAGACGGAGCTGGCCGTGAGCGTTGACGCGCGCGCGGATCAGTTCCGCGACCCAGGACTCTTCAACGTCTACGCGACCGTCAGTCCCGGCGTCGAAGCGGCGCGCGTCGAGGAGGTGGTTTACAAAGAGCTTCGGCGCGCATCGGTTGACCTCGGCGAAGACGAGGCGGAGAAGGCGAAGCGGCAGATCGCCGCGCACGTCGCCTACGAGCGCGACGGCACGCACAACGTGGCGGTGCAGTTGTCGGAGGCCGAGGCGGTCGCCGACTGGCGCTTCTATAACTCTTACGCGAAGAACATCTCGCGCGTCGCTGCCGACGACGTGCGGCGCGTGGCCGCTCTCTACTTTGAAGAGGACAACCGAACCGTCGGCCACTTCATCCCGAAGCGCGGCGCAACGGAAGGATGAAGGATGAAAGGGAAAGCGGTAGCCAGTAGACAGTAGCCAGTAGAGAAGCAGTTGTCATTCTACTGGCTCCTGTCTACTGGCTACTGTCTACTGCTCTTCTTTCATCCTTTCGTGAAGCCTTGCCCCTACAGACATCGCGCGGCGTCGAGATTTTAATATGACATCTGAGTTTCAAACCGAGGCGGCGGGCGGCGCGCGTTTCTCTTCGCGCGTCGTGCGCGAGAAGCTGGCGACGGGCGCGGTGCTGCTCGTCCTGGAGAACAGGGCGACGCCGACCGTCTCCGTGTGCGGGAGTCTGCGCGCGGGTTCTTACTTCGAGCCGCGCGAGAGGCCGGGACTGGCGCGCGTCACGGCGGAGATGCTGAAGCGCGGCACGCGCCGCCGGAGCAAGCTTGAGCTTGCGGGCGCGCTCGAAGGCGTGGGGGCCGACATAGAGTTCGACGCGGACGCCTTCGCCGTGCGCGTCAGCGCGCGCTCGCTCGCGCAGGATTTCCCCGCCCTCGTCTCGCTGCTCGCGGAGATGTTGCGCGAGCCTTCCTTCCCCGCCGAAGAGCTTGAGAAGCTGAAGCAGCAGACCGTCGCCTCTTTGCGCGAGCAGCAGTCGGACACGCGCTGGCGCGCATACGAGCGCCTGACGCAAGTCGTCTTCGACGAGGCGCACCCGTTTTACGCGCACGCGGGCGAGCGGCTCGTCGAGAGCGTCGGCTCGATCACGGTCGAGGACGTGCGCGGCTTCTACGAGAGGACTTACGGCGGGCGCACGCTAATACTCTCGGTCGCGGGCGACGTGCGGGCGGGCGAGGCCACGGCGCTCGTGCGCGAGGCGCTGAATGATTTCGGCGGGCCGGAAGATGCGGAGGTGACGGTCTTTGACCCCGCGCCGCAGGAGGGCGAGCGGCGCGAGATCGTGCTCGTCAAAGACAAGGCGAACGCCGACGTGCTGCTCGGCTCGGCGGCACCGCTCAGGCGCGACGCCGCGGACTACTACGCGGCGCTGCTCGCCAACCGCGCCCTGGGCGAGTCAACGCTCTCTTCGCGGCTCGGCCTTCGCGTGCGCGACGCAGAAGGTCTCACTTACGGCATCGCTTCGCGCTTCCGCGCGCCCACGCTCGCGGCCGGCCCCTGGTACATCACCGTCTCGGTCAGTCCCGGCAACGTCGAGCGCGCCATCGCTTCGACGCTCGAAGTGCTGCGCGAGTACGTGCGCGAAGGCATCCGCGCCGATGAACTCGAAGACGAGAAGTCTTCGGCCATCGGGTCTTTCAAGGTCTCGCTCTCGACGAACGCCGGCCTGGCCGCCGCGCTCTGGAACGCGGAGTTCTACGGCCTCGGCCTCGACTACGTGGAGCGCTACCCGGAGCTTGTGCGCGCCGTCACGGTCGAAGAGGTCAACGCGGCGATACGCAAATACTTCCGTCCCGACCACCTCACCATCATCGTCGCCGGCGACATCGAGACGCATGCCGAGCACGCGCCCGTCAGTTAAGGCAAAAGGAAAAAGGCAAGCCGCCTTCGGCGGAAGGCAAAAGGCAAAAGGCAAAAGAGGAAGACAGACAGCGCGGCTCTCATCATCAACGGTTGATGAGAGCCGCGTTGTCTCTTAGCTCTTCTCTTTTGCCTTTTGCCTTTTACCTTTTACTTCTGCTTCAGCGGCCTAGCTCGCGCCGAAACGCTGCCGGTACTCGCTCGACGTGATGAAGGCCGTGACCATCTGGGCCTTGACGAAGTCGCCGTTGAAGGCGTTCAGCTTGCCGAGCCAGAAGTTGAAGCCCGCGGTGTCGGGGTCTCTTCTCAAGTAGCCGAAGTACTCCATCGTGACGAAGGCGCGGTTGAACTCCGCGTTGGCAAACGCCGTGTTCTGCGCCACGTCGCGCAGGGCGCGTGCGCGCGCGGCCTGGTCGGAGGTGTCAGTGGCCGCGCCGAACTCGCCCGTGGCCGTGTTGGTGTCAGTCGTCGAGGGCGTGACGCCGGCGTTGGCGTAGAGCGCGGCGACGAACGCCGCGGGCGTCTGCGTCGTCGGGTAGGTGGCGACGAACTCCGGGCGCGCCACGAAGTCGGCGAAGTACGCCTGCTTGTTGGCTTCGAGCTGCGCGTCCGCGCCGGACTGGCCGAAGACGAAGTTCCGCTGGAGCTGCTGCACGTCGCGCTCGAACTGCCCGTACAGGACGGGCGCGGGGCTGCCGGAGGCGGAAGCGCCGAAGGCCGCCTTGTTCGCCAGGTAGGCCAGAAGGCCGGTCTGCTGGAACTCAATCGAGAGGAAGAAGGCGGCGCTCGTGTTGACGCGCTTGACGGCTGTGCAGTTGGCGTCCGCGCCGCACGAGGTGATGTTGTTGACCCAGAAGTTGAAGCCCGAAGTGTCCGGCTCGCGGTTGAGGAAGTCGAGGTAGTGCTGGCGGACGAAGAAGCTGGGGTCGTCAATCGGGTTGGTGGTCGGCGGCGTGGTGTCATTGTCGAGGATGGTCACCTCCGCCACGTTCGGCTCGCCCAGCCCGACGCCCGTGCCCGTCGGGTTCGAGAGGGCGAGGTCAATCGTCTCGTCGCCCTCGACGAAGTTGTCGTTGACGATGAGGATGCGGAAGGTCTTCGAGGTCTCGCCGGGGTTGAAGGTTATCTTGCCGAGCGAGATTTCGTAGTCGGACTTCTGCGAGGCGTGGCCGGCATGGCTCTCGTCGAAGGTGTTGAAGTTGACGGTGGCCGTGCCGGAAGTGTCGCCGGTGCGGATGACGGTGAAGTCAACGTGGCCGCCGGCCTCGTCAACGGCGAAGTTGTCGGTGGCAAACTGGATGAGCGAGGTGGCTGTGGCGGTCGTCGGGTTGAGCTTGCCGAAGAGGCCGTGCTCCTCTTCGCTGGTGCCGGCGGAGAAGTAGAGCGTGTTTGCGTCGCCGCCCGCGCCGCCGTTGCCGAACTGCAAGGCCCACAGCTCGTCAATCACGATGGGGTTGTTTGACTCGTCGTTAAGCGAGCCGAGGAAGGCACCTTTGACCGGGGTGCTGACGAGGCTGAAGGCGTTGATGCTCGGGCTGCCCTCGCCGAAGTTGCCGACCAGGAGCGCGCCGCCGAAGGTGCCGAAGGTGGTGGGCGCGATGGCGAGTCCCCAGGGGGCGTTGAGATGGTTCGCCGGGAGGTTGTCGATGGCGAAGCTCGTGTCGCGGACGCCGTTGGCGTCGAAGCGGCGGACGAAGCCCTTGCCGTCGCCGTCCTCGACGGGGTCGCTCTGGCTGGGGCCGACCTTGGCGTAGGTGACGTAGAGCGTGCCGCCGAGGTTCTGGATGTTGTACGGGTTATATGTGCCCGTCGCCGCCAGGATGGTCGCGTCCTTCGCGAAGGGGAAGCCCGCGGCCTGGAGGTTGAAGTTCTTGTCGAAGACATCAATCTTGCCGTTTTTGAAGTCCGCCGCGTAGAGGAAGTTTGCCGTGCCGTTGTTGGCGAGCGCCAGCCCCGTGTAGACCTTGTTACCGCCGGACTGGTCTGCGGCGACGACAGCCGTGGTCGAGCCGGCTGCCGGGGCGTTCGGGTTCCAGCCCGTGATCTTGCCCGCGAGCGAGGCGAAGAGGAAGCGGGCCACGCACGGCGCGGAGGCGCACGGGCCGGGGAGGACGAAGTCAGTGGTGGACGTGTTGGCGACCGTGCCGGTCGGCTGCGTGCCGGGGATGGTGATGGTCTGCGGGCTTGCGTTGAGGACGACGGGCGCGCCGCCCGTGTCGCCGCGGATGAGCTGCGTCGTGCTCGACCTGTTGTTGGAGACCCAGAAGGGGCTGGACGCGGTCTCCGTGATGCCCCACGGGTTGACGAGCAGCGGGTCGAGGACGGGCGCGAATCCTGGGATGTCGGAGATGAGGTTGGTCTGGCGGTAGACCGTGCCGGGCAGAGGCGACGGGATGGCCGGGTTCTGTGTGTCGCCGCCCGCGCTCTGCGCCGCGACCCTCGAAGTGGGCGGCGCGGGCAGGAAGGCGAAGAGGAGCAGGGTGACCAGCGCGGCGCTGGCCGTCTTTCTGACGCGCGTCTGAGCAGGGCGGTGATGCATAGTTCTCTCCTTGAAGAGGCCACTCCAAAGTTTAAGGTTGACGAACGAAGTGTCGCAGTCTGGCGGCGGCGGGCCGCGCCCCTCACGCAAAGGCCTGCGGACAAGACGAAGGCGGCACGCACGAGGTGGGCCGCCGCTACGGGGAGAGACGAATTTCCGAACTTAAGTTAAGCGAATTAGCTAGTGCTGCGAAACTCTAAGCCGGGCGGGCGAGGGCTGTCAAGAGTTTTGCGCGGAGGCAGACAGCAAAGACGCGGGCGCCGGACAGCAAAGACCCTGACCGCCTTCGGTCGCCGTCGCGAGCCGCGAACCCCGCGAGCCGCGGCCGTGCCGCACCGTCACTCCATCGCTTCGACGACGGCGCGCGCGAACTCGTTGGTGCGGGCCGTGCCGCCCACGTCGCGCGTTCTGACTTTGCCTTCCTGATAGACCTTGAGCATCGCGCGCTCGACGCGGTCTGCCGGCTCGCGCTCGCCGAGGTGGCGGAGCATGAGGATGCCGGATTGCAGAAGGGCCGTCGGGTTGGCGATGTTCTGGCCGGCGATGTCGGGCGCGGAGCCGTGCACGGCCTCGAAGACCGCGCCGCGCTCGCCGATGTTCGCGCCGGGCACGAGTCCGAGTCCGCCGACCAGCCCCGCGCAGAGGTCGGAGACGATGTCGCCGTAGAGGTTCTCTAACAGCATCACGTCGAACTGCTCGGGGCGCATGACGAGCTGCATGCAGGCGTTGTCCACGATCTTGTCGTCGGCCTCGATTTCCGGGTAGTCGCGCGAGACGTTGCGGAAGCATTCGAGGAAGAGGCCGTCGGAGAGCTTCATGATGTTGGCCTTGTGAACCGCCGTCACCTTCCTGCGCCCCTCTCGCCGCGAATAGTCGAAGGCGAAGCGCGCAATCCTCGTCGAAGCCTTCTCGGTGATGATCTTCAGGCTCTCGACGACGCCGGGCACGACGATGTGTTCGAGTCCGGCGTAGAGGTCTTCCGTGTTCTCGCGCACGACGACGAGGTCGAGTTCCGGGTAGCGTGCCGGCACGTTCGGCAAAGCGCGCACGGGCCGCAGGTTGGCGTAGAGGTCGAGCGCCTTCCGGAGGCCAACGTTGACGGATGTAAAGCCCTTGCCGACAGGCGTCGTGATCGGGCCTTTGAGTGCGACGCGGTTGCGCTCGATTGACTGGAGCAGCTCGTCGGGCAGGGTCGAGCCGAACTTTTCGAGGGCCTGCGCGCCCGCGTAGTGCGTCTCCCACTCCACCTTCGCGCCCGACGCCTCGATGATCCGCACGACCGCGGAAGAGACCTCCGGGCCGATGCCGTCGCCCGGAATGAGTGTGATAGTATGTGCCATGTCAGTTGACAGTAGTCAGTAGTCAGTAGCCAGTAGAAAGCCTTCGCTAACGGGGGCCAGCGATACAAGCGTCAGCACTCGCAGGGCGAAGCCTACCGGATACTGACTACTGTCTACTGACTACTTTTTTTGAATCATACCAGCAGTTCTCCTAAATGAGAAAGAGTGAGCAGACGCGTGCGGACGTGGCCGTCGTGGGCGGCGGCGTCGCGGGGCTTTCGGCGGCGCGCGAGCTTGCGCGGCGCGGCCTGAGCGTCGTCGTTTTGGAGGCCTCCGAGCCGGGCGCGGAGGCTTCGGGCGCGGCAGCCGGGATGCTCGCGCCGCAGTCGGAGGCAGACGCGCGCGACGACTTCTTCGAGCTTCTGTGCGCCAGCCGCGAGATGTATCCGGCCTTCGCCGAGGCGTTGTTTGAAGAGAGTGGCGTCTGTATCGAGCTGGAACGGACGGGCACGCTCTACCTCGCTTTCACCGAAGAGGACGAGGAGGAGATGGGGCGTCGCTTCGCCTGGCAATCAGGCGCGGGCCTTGAGGTCGAGCGACTGAGCGCGTCGGAGGCGCGCACGCTTGAGCCGCGCGTCTCGCCGCGCGTGCGCGCGGCCCTGCGCTTCCCGCGCGACTGGCAGGTCGAGAACCGTCGGCTCGTCGGCGCGCTCGAAGCCTCCCTGCGCG
>JALZHC010000751.1 GCA_030914105.1 Acidobacteriota bacterium | reverse complement strand
CGCCCACGAAGGTCAGGGGGTCTGTGGCCGAGACGCCGTAGAGCAGGCTCGACATCACGCGCGTCAGCGCGAGCGCGCCCAGGACTCCCGCGCCGACGCCGGCGAGCGCCAGCAGCATGCCCTGGCGGACGACCATGCGCAGCACGTCGCGCCCCTCGGCGCCGAGCGCCATGCGGACGCCGAACTCGTGCGTGCGCTGCGCCACGGCGTAACTCATCACGCCGTAGATGCCGACCGCCGCGAGCACGAGCGCGACGCCCGCGAAGATGCCGAGCAGGAGCATTGCGAGGCGCTGCGTCGCGACCGAGTCGGAGAGCACCTGCTCCATCGTGTTGACGTTGTAGACCGGCTCGTTCGGGTCAACCTCCTGGATGGCGCGGCGCACCGCCGGGGCCAACGCCGCCGGTTCTCCGGAGGTGCGCACGACGAGGCTCACGCGGTCGGAGAGGAGCGGCTGGAAGCGGTCGGGCACCTGGTCGCGCGCGCGGTAGAGTTCGGCCTGCACGGGGCCGGGCGTGTCCAGCCCGTAGTTCTTCACGTGCGCGACGACGCCGACGATCTCCGAGTGCGGGAGATTCATCTCCTTGTTGCCCTCGAAGTATTTGCCGATGGGGTCTTCGTCGGGGAAGTAGAGGCGCGCGAAGTCCTCGTCAATGACGGCGACGAGAGGCGAGTCCTGCGTGTCGTGCTCGTCGAAGAAGCGACCGCGCACGAGGCGTATGCCCATCGCCTTGAGGTAGTCGTGGGTCGGGTAGTAGGCGACGGTAAACGGTTGCTTGCCCGGCTCGGCGGGCGGGCGGCCCTCGACCTGGACAATGGTCTCGGAGGAGCCGAGCATCGGCACTCCGTTCGACACGGCGACGGCCTCGACGCCGGGCAGAGCACGCACTCTCTCCTCGACGGCGTGGAAGAAGTTGAGCGCCTTGCGCCCCTCGTCTTTGCCGACCCTGTAGGAGAGCGACAGCGTGAGCAGGTTGCGCGGCTCAAATCCCGTCTGGGTCTGGAGCAGGCGCATGAAGCTGCGCACCAGCAGGCCCGCGCCGACCAGAAGCATGAGTGAGAGCGCGACCTCCGCGACCACCAGCAGCGAGCGCACGCGGTTGCGCGCCGAGCCTTCGGAGCCGGAGCGCCCGCCCTCCTTGAGCGCCTCGTTCAGCTCCGGCTTCGACGCTTGCAGCGCGGGCGCAAGCCCGAAGAGCACGCCCGTCAGGAGCGAGACGCCGAGCGTGAAGAAGAGCACCGTGCGGTCGAGGCTGATGTCGGCGGTCGTGGGGATGATGTCGAGGCTCGCGCGGCGGAGCACGTCCACGCCCCACATGGCGAGCAGCAAGCCCACCGTCCCGCTGATGACGGCGAGGATGAGGCTCTCGGTCAAGAGTTGTCGGATGATGCGGAAGCGACTCGCGCCCAGGGCCGTGCGCACGGCGATCTCGCGGTAGCGCGAGGCGGCGCGCGCGAGCAGGAGATTGGCGACGTTGGCGCAGGCGATCAGAAGCACGAAGCCGACTGCGCCGAGGATGATCAGCAGCCACGCGCGTATGTCGCCGACGAAGTACTCGCGCAGCGGCGTGATGCTGATGCCGTTGCCGGTGTTCTCCTTCGGGTAAGCCGCGGCCAGCCGCTCGGCGATTGACTTCATCTCCGCCTCGGCCTGCTCGAACGTGACGCCCTCTTTCATGCGCGCGACGGCGTAGATGCCTGGGTGGTTGTCGCGCGGGGCCATCCTCTCGCTCGCCTCCCCGAGGCCGATGGGCACGAACACGTCGGTCGGCGTGCCGAAGCGGTAGCCGGCGGGCAGGACGCCGACGATCGTGTAAGATTCGCCGTTGAGCGTGACGGCCCGGCCCAAGACCTTCTGGTCGGAGTTGAAGCGCCGCTGCCAGAGCGAGTTGCTGATGACGCAGACGCGCGTCGCGCCCGCGTGGTCTTCCTCCGGGCGGAAGCTTCGGCCCACCGCGGGACGGACGCCGAGCACGTCGAAGAAGTTCCAGGAGACGTTGCGCCCCTGCAAGCGCTCCGGCTCGTCCGCGCCCGTCAGGTTGTAGCTGTCGAACTGCATCGCGGCCAGTCCTTCAAAGACGTGATTCTGCTCGCGCCAGTCCTTGAAGTTCGGGTATGAGATGGACATGCCCGGCACCTGCTTGCTCCACTCGCCGAGGCGCACGAGCCTATCCGGGTCTTTGAAGGGGAGCGGGCGCAGCAGCACGCCGTTGACGACCGAGAAGATCGCCGTGTTCGCGCCGACGCCCAGCGCGAGCGCCAGAATGGCGACCGCCGTGAAGCCGGGCTTCTTGAGCAGCATCCGAAATCCGTACCGAACGTCTTGCCAGAGCGTCTCCATAGCTTCACCTCCAAAGCAGTAGCCAGAAGTCAGTAGCCAGTAGCCAGTAGAAAAGCCCCCTTCAATCGAAGCCGGCGATTCAAGCGTCAACCGCCGAGCGGCGGAGCCTGCCTCCCTACTCTACTGGCTACTGACTTCTGCTCTTCACTCATCACTCATCACTCGTATCTCAAGGCCACCATCGGGTCTACCTTCGTCGCGCGGCGCGCGGGGACGTAGCAGGCGAGGAGCGCGACGAGCGCGAGGAGCAGGGCGACCGAGGCGTAGGTCAGGGGGTCTGTGGCCGAGACGCCGTAGAGGACGCCCTCCATGAAGCGCGTCAGCGCGTAGGCCGCGCCCAACCCGACGGCCACGCCGACCAACGTCAAAACCATCCCCTGCCGCAGCACCATGCGCAGCACGTCGCGGCGGCTCGCGCCGAGCGCCATGCGGATGCCGATCTCGTGCGTGCGCCGCGCCACCGACCACGCCAGCACGCCGTAGAGCCCGATG
>JALZHC010000750.1 GCA_030914105.1 Acidobacteriota bacterium | reverse complement strand
GGCTCGACCAGATGCTCGAAGGCGAGCCGACGACGCTCATCGAGCGTGGCGCGGTCTGCGAGGGGGCGCTTGCGCGCGAGCTTCTAACCGTGCCGGAGCTTCAGACGGTCGCGCACCGGCAGGGCTTCTCGCGCCTCGACGACGTGGAGACCTGCGTGCTCGAACCCGGCGGCACCTTCTTCATCGAAGGGCGCACGCCCCCGCGCGAAGAGCGCCGCCACCAGGAGCTGCTCGCGCGCATCGAGCAGTTGAGCCGGCAGATCGAAGAAATCAAAGGAGTGATAAGTGATAAGTGATGAGTGATAAGAAGTGAGCGAAGAAAGGGCGTCCGCTTTTTCTCATCACTTATCACTCATCACTTATCACTCCCGCTTTATGTCCGTCCGAGTCCGCTTCGCACCTTCGCCCACGGGCTACCTGCACATCGGCGCTGCGCGCACCGCGCTATTCAACTGGCTATATGCGCGCAAGATGGGCGGCAAGTTCCTCCTGCGCATCGAAGACACAGACCTTCAGCGCTCGACCGAGGAGTCAACACGCTCGATCCTCGAAGGTCTCGCCTGGCTCGGCATCGGCGACTACGACGAGGAGATCGTCTTCCAATCGCAGAACGCCGACAAGCACCGCGCCGCCGCGACGCGATTGATAGAAGACGGCAAAGCCTACCGCGACTTCACACCGAAGGAAGAACGCTCGGACGCGAACGTCAAGCAGGAGATCGCCGAGCGTGCACGCGGGCGCGCGACCGCCGAGGGCAGCGCCCACCGTAGCAATCCGTATCGAGATTTGCCGCTTGAAGAATCCGATCGCCGCGCCGCCGCGGGCGAGCCTTTCGCCGTGCGCCTGAAAGTCCCGCGCGAGGGGCGCTCTCGCTTCGAGGATGTCGTCTACGGCGAGCAGGTGCGCGAGTACTCCGAGATTGAAGACCTCGTCCTGCTACGCTCTGACGGGCACCCCTTGTATAACCTCTCGGTCGTTTGCGACGACATAGAGATGGGCATTACGGATGTCATACGCGGTCAAGACCACCTGACGAATACTCATAAGCAGATTCTTATCTACGAGGCGCTGGGCGCACCCGTCCCGCAGTTCGCCCACCTTCCGCTTATCCTCGCGCCCGGCGGAAAGAAGTTGTCGAAAAGGATTCACGGCCCAATCGTTTCGCTAACCACTTACCGCGACGCGGGCTTTATCCCCGCCGCGTTCCGGAATTTTCTTGCTTTGCTCGGCTGGGCGCCTTCCGCCCAATTCGCTGCCGACCTGATATCCGGCGATGCCGTGGTTAAGCCGCACCTATTTTTCGATGAGAAGGCCGCTCAGGAAGGGAAGGAGATTTTTACCCTACAGGAAATGATAGAAGTTTTCGACCTCGGGGACATCCACCGCAGCCCCGCAATTTTTAATTTTGATGCGAACAACCCGAAGTATTGGACAGACAATAAAGCGCTCTGGATGAACGCCGAATATATCCACACTATGCCTCTGGACGAACTGACGCCGATGATCAAGGCCGAGCTGGAGTCGGCTGGTTTGTGGAAGCCGGAATATGAATCGACCGAGCGCGCCTGGTTCGAGCGCACGGTTGACTTAATCCGCCAGCGCTTCCACACGCTCAAGGATTTTTCCGGCCAGGGCCGCGCTTACCTCGCCGACGACTTCGAGTTCGACCCGCAGGCCGTCGCGAAGAACCTGAAGAAGGAGCCGCGCCTCAAGGAGCTTCTGCCCCACCTCGCCGATGCGCTTGAGAAGGTCGAGCCGTGGACGACTGAAGAAGTCGAGGCGACACTGCGCGCCTTCGCTGAAGAGTCGGGCGTCAAGGCGGGCCTGCTCATCAACGCCTCGCGCACAGCGCTCACGGGCCAGTCGGTCGGCCCCTCGATGTTCGACGTGTTCGACGTGATCGGTCGCCCGCGCTCCGTCGAGCGCCTGCGCGACGCGGCCAGGCTGGTTTGAGGAAATCACTTCGTGCCCTCTGTGAAGACCTCTGTGACCTCTGTGGTTAAATCGGTCTCACTTAATCACAGAGAGCACGAAGGTCTTCACAAAGGTCACGAAAGGCACTATTCACTGCTTGAGTTTTAAGAGAGGTATTTTCCGCAATGTTCAAAAAGTTAATCTTCGTCGCGCCGCTCGTCGTCGCGTTCGCGTCCGTCGCGTTCGCGCAGAACTCGAACACAAACTCGGCCCCTTCGTCGGGCGCGGCCAAGGGCAGGGCCGCGGGGACTCCGAAGGCCGGGGCGACGACGGCGCAGGGCCGCACGCAGTCGCAGCCTTCCCCGACCCCTTCAGCAAACACGCGCACGCGCCGCGCCGCGGCCCGTGGCGCGCAAGGCTCCGCCGACTCGGCGCAGACGCGCGCCGTCCGCGACGCCTTCGACTCGCTCGTTGACGGCATCCGCCGCGCCGATGCCGACGCCGTGATGAAACTCTTCTGGAACTCGCCGCAGCTCATCCTCTTCAACAACAACGGCTCGGTGACGAAGTCCTGGGAGCAGGCGCGCAGCAACCGCCAGAGCCTCTACTCGAAGGTCAAGGACGTGAAGCTCGACGTGCGCGACGTGCACGTCCGACTGCTCGGCACGACCGCAGCCCTCGTCACATGCCTCTGGGATCAGACGCAGACCTCCGAAGGCCAGCCCGAACACGCCACGGGCCGCTTAACAATCGTCTACCAGAAGGTCGGCACCGACTGGAAGATCGTCCACACGCACACCTCGCCCGACAAGCCGAACCCTTCAAACCTCCTGCCCTCCGAGCGCAGCGTCGGCGCCGACGGCACGACGCCGACGAAACCATAGAAGGCAGAAAGCAGTAGGCAGTCAAAACAAAAGACACG
>JALZHC010000167.1 GCA_030914105.1 Acidobacteriota bacterium | reverse complement strand
GACCAGCTCTGCACGTATGGGGTCTTGAAATTCGGGTCGATGCCGGCGACGTTCTGAACCGAAAGGCTGACGACCGGGTTGCCGGCGAGCGGGTTGTCGAGCGTGGCCGGGTTGATGGTCGCCGTCGCCTGGAAGGGCGGGTTGGTGGCGACCAGCCCGGTCTCGTAGAAGCTGAACGACATCTGGTCGTAGTAGAGGCCGTAGCCGGCCCTGATCGAAGTCGTGCCCTTCTTAAACGGGTCCCAGGCGATGCCGACGCGCGGCGCGAAGTTGTTGCGGGTCGGCGCGACGGACTTGCCGAAGGGCGAGACGGTCGCGCCCGCGACCGAGGTCTGACTGTTGACGATGATCCCGTTGAGCGGGTTGCCGGTGCCCGCCACCCTCAGGCCGTTAGCCAGAACCTGGAAGGCCTGCGCGGGGTTGAAGAACTGCGGGTCGAAGCTGGTCATGCGCCCGTTGCCGTCCCACGGCTGGCCGAAGCGCGAGAAGCGCACGCCGTAGTAGAGCGTGATATTGGGCCGGAAGCGCCACTCGTCCTGCGCGAAGGCCTCGACGCTGCTCGAACGCAGGTCTGCGGTCAGGTCGAACTGGCTCTGCGTGAAGGTCTGGAAGGTTCCGAGAAGGAAGTTAGCCCAGAGCTGGTTGGTGGCGCTCGTGCCGGCGGGGCGTGTCGGCGCAGAAGAGACCGCGCCGAAGGTGCCCTCGTTGGTGCCGCCGAGCGAGTTCTCGTGCTTCCTGATCTTGGAGAAGTTGAAGCCGTACTTGGTCGTATGCGTGCCGAAGACTTTCGAGAGCGTCGTGAACAGAGACTTATTGAAAGAGAAGTCGCTGTACGGCCCGAACGTGCTCAGGCCCGAAAAGCCGTTACCGCCGATGGTCGGCACGCGGCCCCTCGTGACCGCGAACGGGAAGGCCGGCAGGTGGTTGACGATATTGGGCGAGTTCGCGTCGTTGAGCAGGCCGATGACCTTGCTGGGAACGTCGCCGAAAGAGTAAGAGCCGCCGAACTCCCAGACCACCGAGGGCGACTGCACCCAGGTGACGCGCCCGACGTGCGTGCGCCCAGGAGAGTTCGACTGCGTCGTCGAGACGAACGGCTGTCCCGCGCCGCCGCTGAAGAGACCGATCGGCTCGATGGTCGGGATCGAGTCGTTCTCGAACCGGTAGTAGGCCGAAACCTTGTCGCTGAACTTGTGGTCAATTCGCACCAGCTCCTGCGTGAAGTTGAAGACGCCGCGGGCCGGGAAGAAGAGCGAGCCGGCGGCGTCCGACGGCAGCGGCAGCTTGTTGTAGATGTCCTGAACGTAGGCCGCCGCCAGCGGGCTGATGAGGTTTGAAGGGAGCTGCGTCCCCGCCGGGAGAATCGTCGAGCAGGGGTTGGCGACCGGGCCGATGCAGACCGGCTGCGGGAAGATTCCCTGGCGCAGGCCGGCAGTCGGGACGGTCGAGTTGAAGGTCGGGTAGGTGATCACCCTGCGCAGCTCCTCCGAGAAGAAGAAGAAGGTTTCATTCATCTTCTTATAACCGAGTCCGCCTTCGCCGAAGCGCGGCAGCATCACGGGGCCGCCGAAGGTGCCGCCGAAGTTGTTGTACCTGAGCGGAGCGCGCCGCGCCTTCCCGTTTGAATCGCGTCCGAGCGGGGCCGTCCGGTTGATGAGGAAGGTGTTGGCGTTCAGCTTGTCGTTGCGCCAGAACTCGTAGAGGTCGCCGTGAAAGTCCTTCGTGCCGCTCTTCGTGACGACGTTGACCTGGCCGCCCGCGCTCCTGCCGGACTCCGCCGGGTAGAGGCTCCGTAGAACCGTGAACTCGGAGATGGCGTCAACGGACGGGTAGGTCTGCACCGTCAGGTTCGCGCCCCTGTCCGTGGTGTCGGCCCCGTCCACGGCATAGGTGTTAGAACTCGAACGAACGCCGTTGACGGCGATCTGCAAAGCGTTCGACTGCCCGTTCGGGTTGGTGGTGCCGACGTAAATCTGGTCGGCGATGTTGGCCGAGACGCCGGGCGAGAGCGTGATGAGCTGCGCCCAGTTGCGGTTGTTCAGGGAAAGCTCGCGCACCTGGTCGCCGTTGATGACGCTGCTGGCCGTCGCGGACTGCGTGTCCACCTGGAGCTGGAGCTGCCCGGAGGTCACGGTGATCGTCTCGGCGACGTTACCCACCTCCAGCGTCACGTTCGTCGTGTGGTGCTCGTTCACGTTGATCTTCACGCGCTCGTCCACGTGCTTCTTAAAGTTTCGCGCCTCGACACTGATGTCGTAATAGGCGACGGGCAGCAGGGGCGCGGAGTATTCGCCGGCATCGTTGGTGGTGACCGTGCGTGCGACGAGCTTCGTGTCGCTGTTGGTGATCGTCACGGTCGCGCCGGCGACCGCCGCGCCGTTGGAGTCCGTGACGGTGCCCACGAGGTCGCCCGTGATCTGCTGCGCGTAGACGTTGCCCGCCAGGCAGAACGCGACGATGACAAGCAGGCTCAGCAGCCCATTCTTCAGGTGGTGTCTCATGACTCGATTCCTTTTTTTTACTTTGGTCAGCAGGATGGAAGCTGGCTCGCCTTCGGCAGTCCGCGCACGCCCGGAGAAGGGCTTCTCTTTTTATGCGCAGGCCGGGGGAACGAACCGGGCGTCGATTACTCAGAGCGACCGCCTCGACAGGGAGGCCGCCCGCCAGAATTGCGCGCAAGTTATACAATGAGCCTCACACGCGCAGCAAGTCTTTTTCTTCCGCCGCCGGGGCCTTCGGTGCCCCGCGCCCGCCCCGGACGCGGCCCGCTCACCCGGCCTTCACGGCGTCGGCGTCGGCGCGTGGGCGGCGCGTCTGAAGTGCTTGAAACCTTAAAGCGGATAAATGGCGGACGACCTGCCTGCTGCGATGCTTTGGCGCATTTTAAAGAATGGCCGGCCATAATGAAAGCTAAAAGATTTTATCACTGAAATAAGCGATATTTTTGGATAAATTCCTTGACGCGCCGGCCCGCGCGGTTATACTTTCCCACCATCTCAGGCGCGGCGGGCGGGGCCGCTGAATCCCTTCGGGACGCGATTTTCATCGAACAGGATCGGCCTTCGCTATGTCGGCAGCCAGACCAGCCGCGCTCTGCAAGCCTACATTTTGTCAGCAACCAAAGCTCGGCTCCGGAGCGCGGGCGACCCGCGCATCGGGGCGGAACAAAGGAGTACCCACATGCCGAAATCCCTTCGAGCTTCCACCTGCCTGTTCGTCCTCCTGCTCGCCTGCGCGACCGGCGCGGCGGCGCAGACGAGCACCTCGCGCATCACGGGCACGGTCACGGACACCGCGGGCGCGGTCGTCCCTGGCGCGACCGTCACGGCGCTGAACGAGGCCACGGGCATCAAGCAGACGCAGACGACCACGGACGCCGGACTCTACTCGTTCCCGTCGCTGCCCGTCGGCAATTACACGATCACGGTTGAGAAGACCGGCTTCAAGACCTCGAAGCAGACGGGCAACGTGCTCGAAGTCAACACGCCGCTCGCCGTAGATGTCGTGCTCGCGGCGGGTGAGGTCGCCGAGGTCGTCACCGTGCAGGCCGGGGCCGAGCCGCTCCAGACCTCGAACGCGACCATCGGGAACGTTGTCGAGCACAAGGCCATCGAGCAGTTGCCCCTGAACGGTCGCAACCCGCTCAACCTGATCGCCTACGAGCCGGGCGTCGTTCAGCGCTCGCAGGGCGGCGTCGGCTCCGGCGTCCACGTCAACGGGTCGCGCGACCGCGCCTTCAACGTCACCATCGACGGCATCGACGCCAACGAGTCGTCCGCGCCCAACCCCACGTCGAATATCTACCGCCTGACGCCCGACAGCGTGCAGGAGTACAAGGTGACGACCAACAACGCCACCGCCGAGGAGGGGCGAAACTCCGGCGCGTCCATCTCGGTCGCCACGCGCAGCGGGACGAACGCGCTGCACGGCAGCGCCTTCTACTTCCTGCGCAACGACAAGCTGAACGCCAACGACTTCTTCTCGAACGCGCAGGGCGTCGAGCGCCACAAGGTCAAGCTCGACCAGCCCGGCTTCGACATCAGCGGCCCCATCCGGAAGAACAAGACCTTCTTCTACGGGAGCTACCAGCACACGAAGGTTGACTTCGCGTCGCCCATCGCCGAGACGTTCGGCATCCCCATCGTCTACACGCCGACGGCGCTCGCCGGCAACTACCGCTACTTCCGCGCCGACCCCACCTGCAACGCGAACACGGGGGCCGGCAACTGCTTTAAGATCGGCACGACCATCATCACGCGCAACAACGTGCTGCTCGTCAACCCGACGACCGGCGCGCTCGCGCCCGGCGTGCGCGAGTGTGCGAGCGCGACGGATGTCAACTGCGTCGCCACCTACAACATGCTGGCCTCGGCCAACAATACCCGGAACATCGGCTTCGATTCGACGATGCTCGCGCTCTTCAAGTCCTACCCCGCGCCCAACCGCTATGACTGCGGCGACGCGCTGAACACGGCCTGCTTCGTCTGGGACTCGCCGACGCAGCATAAGGGGCCGGCCTACAACGTCCGCATTGACCACAACATCAGCCAGACGCAGAGCATCTTCGGGCGCTACCTCCAGGCCACCTACAATACTCTGGGCGGCGACCCGCTGAACGCGCGCCCCATCGTCTTCCCAGGCTTCCCGCCCCAGGGTGAGGTCTTCCGCGACACGAAGAACCTCGCGCTCGGCCACCGCTGGACGATCTCGCCGCGCGCGGTTAACGAGCTGACGATGGGCTTCGGGCGCTTTCAGTTCCTGTTCACGCAGGGCGAGGCCAACCCGGACTTCCCGAACGTCAACCCGTTCTCCTTCCAGAACGTCTCTAACCCGTTCATCAACACGCCGCGCACCGAGCGCGCCGTCACCGTACCGCAGGTTCTCGACAACCTCAGCCTCACGCGCGGCGCGCACCAGATCGGCACCGGCTTCAACTTCCGCTTCTACCGCCACGTTGACCGGCGCGGGCAGCCCGGCGGCGTCAACGTCACGCCGAACCTCTCGTTCGACCAGAGCATCCGCTCCCCGACGAGCGTCGGCTTCGTCGTGCCCGCGACGGCGACCGGCACGAGGATAGGCATTAACTCGACCGACCTGACGCGGCTCCAGAACTACATCAACGAGCTGGCGGGCCTTCCGGCGCAGCTCAGCCAGGCCTTTATCGGGAACCTCAATCAGGACGTCTTCCTGCCCTTCCAATCCAACGGCAAGGTCTCGCTCCAGGACATCAGGACGGACGTCAACCAGTACAACTTCTACGTCCAGGACGAGTGGAAGATGAGGCCCAACCTGACCCTCAACTACGGCGTCCGCTGGGAGGTCAACCCGCCCGCGAACACGCCCGGCTACACGTTCGTCCCGAGCACGCCGATAGCGGGGACGCCGGGGCCGGCCAACCCCGTAGTCAATCAGCCCGGTGCCGTCACCTTCGTCAAGGCCGACAAATGGTGGAACCGTTCAAACTGGGGCGCTATCGGCCCGCGCCTCGGCCTCGCGTGGTCGCCCGAATACAAGAGCGGGTTCTTGCACGGGCTGTTCGGCGACGGCGGGCGCAGCGTCGTCCGCCTCGGCTACGGTCTCGCGTTCGACCCCATCAGCTCGTTCCAGGTGACGGCGGTCGCCGGCAGCGTTCCCGGCTTGAGAACGTCCTGCTCTTCGACCGTCGGCGGCACGACCACCAGTGGCTGCGAGGCGGTGCCCGACCGGACGATTGCTGGAGGGTTCCCCCAGTCGCTCGCCCCGCCGAGCATCAAGCCGTCGTCGTTCCTGACGCCGCCGCTGCTGCTCAACAACAACGCGCCGACCATCACGACCTTCGCCCCCAACTTGAAGCTCCCGACCGTGCACGAGTGGAACCTGAGCTTCCAGCGGGAACTGCCGGGCGGGTTCGTCGTGCAGGCCGCCTACATCGGGCGGCGGGGCCTGCGCCTGCTCGCGGCTTACGACATCAACCAGATCAACGCCGACCCCATCCTGCCGTCGTTCATCATCATGCAGCAGAACGTGGCGAAGGGATGCACGGCAGCCGGGACGGGCTGCCCGTCGGGCGTCACCGGCACGACCGTGCCGATTGTCGCCTCCGGCGTGGTCAACGCCGCGTTCGTCAACTCAAGCACCGTGGCGGGCCAACTCGCCAACAACGCCGCCGGCTCTTTCGCCGCGCGCATCGAGAACACGACGCTCGCCCTGAAGCTCCGGCCCAACCAGCAGTTCGGCAGGATCACCTACATTGACAACAGCGCCGACTCTTACTACCACGCCGCGCAGTTCACTCTGCGCCGGCGCTTCGCCAGCGGCCTCGGCCTGAACATGGCCTACACCTTCGGCAAGTCAATTGACACGCAGTCCGTTGACCCCGTGGGCACCAGTTCGGGCGGCGCGCTCACCACCACCGCCTCGCGCGCCGTCGCCGACATCCGAAACTTCCGCCTTGAGCGCGCGGCCTCAGACTTCGACCGCACACACGTCCTCACCGCCGCCTCGGTCTGGGAAGTGCCGGTCGGCCACGGGCGGCGCTTCCTGCGCGACGTGTCCGGCCCCGTTAACCACGTTCTCGGCGGGTGGACGATCAACACCATCTACACCTTCATGACAGGCGAGCCGTTCCAGGTCAACAGCGGCCAGTTCACCAGCAACGCGTCACATGTCTCGCGCGCCGACGTGCTCGACCCGAACGTGCGCGCGCGCTTGCAGGAGATTCCGGGCGTCACAGGCCCCGTGGTCTTCGCCAACAACCAGGCGTTCGCCATCCCCGCGCCGGGGTCGAACGGGTCGGGCCGCAACATCTTCCGCGGCCCGAACTACTGGAACGTCGACCTCGGCATCGTGAAGATGTTCGACATCACGGAGCGGTTCAAATTGCAGTTCCGCACCGAGATGTTCAATGCCTTCAACCACCCGAACTTCGACAACCCGCGCAGCGCGTCGGTCGGCTCGCCGACCGTCACCTCCTCGCAGTTCGGGAGAACCTGCTGCACCACGGTCGCGCCCAACACCGCCACGAACGTCATCCAGACGGGCGAGTCGGCGCGCATCATCCAGTTCGGCCTCAAGCTCCAGTTCTGAAGCCCTGGGCCGTAAAGACAAAAAGAAGCGGAAGCCCGACCGTGAGGGAGGGCGTCATCAAGCT
>JALZHC010000166.1 GCA_030914105.1 Acidobacteriota bacterium | reverse complement strand
TAGGCCATCAGGACGGCCTGCGCTTTGTCAGCCGCCGGGCCGAGCACGCGCGGGCGGCCTTCGACTAAGACGAGCACGACCGGCTTGCCTGCGGCCTCGACCGCTTCGGCGAGCTTCAACTGCGGAGCGCCGAGCGTCAGGTCTGTGATGTTGCCGGGCGTCTCCGCGTATGAGCCTTCGCCGAGGCAGAGGACGACCGTATCAGCGTCGCGCGCGGCGCGTGCGGCGGCGGCGATGTCAACCTCTTCGTCCGTGAGCGTCGGCGTGCCGCCCGAAGGCGAGCCGGGCGGGCGCGTCAGACGCGTGCCGGGCACGTAGGTCACGTTCCCAGCCCCGACCTTCTCCTCGATGGCGCGGCGGATGGTCGGGCGGTCTTTCGGGTAGAGCGACTCTTCGGAGCCTTGCCAGACGTAAGTCCAGCCGTTGTTGAGCGCGAGCAGAGAGTCTGCGGTCGGGCCCGTGACGAGAACCTTGCGGCCTTTGTTAAGTGGGAGCAGGCCGCCTTCGTTCTTCAAGAGCGTCATCGACTCGCGCGCCGCCTGCAGGGAGAGCTGGCGCGAGGCGGGCAGACCGATGCGCGACTTGAGCGAAGGGTCGGGCATCGGATTTTCAAACAAGCCAAGCTCGAACTTGACGAGAAGGATGCGGCGCACGGCATCGTCCACGCGCGACTGCGGAATCTTACCTTCACGGACTAACTGCAACATGAGGTCGGGGAATCTGTAGTCGGACGGCACCATGCTCATGTCTATGCCGGCCATGATGGCCATGCGCGTCGCTTCCTTCTCGTCCGCCGCGACCTGCCACTGGCTGACCAGCTTCTCGATGTCCTGCCAGTCGGAGACGACGAAGCCCTTGAAGCCCAGCTCACCCTTCAGAATGTCGGTCAGCACGTGATGATTTATGTGGCCGGGCGTGCCGTTGATCTCCGCGGAGTTGACCATGACTGTGTGCGCGCCCGCGCGCACGGCCTCGGCGAAGGTCGGGAGGAAGTATTCGCGCAGGTAGTTCTCAGGAATCCAGGCGGAGGTTCGGTCGCGCCCGCTTAAGGGGAAGCTGTAGCCCATGTAATGCTTGAGGCTCACGGCGGCGTGGTCGGGCGATGAAACGTCTTCGCCCTCGACGCCGCGGACGAAGGCCGCGCCCATGACTTTGGCGAGGTACGGGTCTTCGCCGAAGGTCTCGTAGAAGCGCGGCCAGAGGGGTTGGCGACCGAGGTCGAGCACGGGCGAGAACGTCCAGGGGATGCCCGCGGCGCGCGTCTCCAACGCGGCGACTTCGGCGAGTCGGCGCATCAGCTCCGGGTTCCAGGTCGCGGCCATGCCCGCCTCCTGCGGGAAGAGCGTCGTGCCCTGCACGTAGTTCGCGCCGTGGATTGAGTCGATGCCGTAGATGACCGGAATCTTTAGACGCGTGCGCCCGGCGGCCTCCTGAATCTGTCGGATGATCTCGTGCCACTTGTCGGCGGTGAGCGCCTGCCCGTTGACGTTGAGGATCGAGCCGACGCCGTACTTGACCACGGCCTTCTCTAACTTGGCCGGGTCTATCTGAATCGTCTGGTCGCTGCCCGACGTGACCATGCCGATTTCAAGCTGCGTCATCTGGCCGATCTTCTCTTCGAGCGTCATCCGGCGCAGCAGCGACTCGACGCGGGCCGTGTAGTCGTGCGCGGCGCGGCGCGGCCTCGTGGCCGAATGGAGGAAGGCGTCGCTGTCTTCGGCGGCGGCGGCGTTCGTGGCCTGGGCGCGGGCGGGGCTTTGTTGCAAGGCCGGGCAAAAGGTCTGCGCAAGGAGCAGCGCGACGACAAAGGCTTTGGTTCTCATCTACGGATCGTCCAGTCCTTCGGCAAGAATGGGTTGAAGCGGTGCGGCCATTCTCTTCCATCCCGCGCTTTTGTTCAAGGGAAAGTTGAAGAGAAGGATGAAGGATGAAGGCGGAAGGATGAAGTGAAAGCAGAAGCCCTGACAGGAGAGCTTTCATCCTTCATCCTTCCGCCTTCATCCTTCTCTTCCAACGCCGAGGGCGTCGGCGACGCGGTTGATGTAGTTGAACCAGGAGGCGATGAGCGTGATCTGGAGACGTGCGCGGTCGTCGAAGCCCGCGGCGCGCAGACGCTCGTGGTCTGCGGGAGAGATGCGCGTGGCGTCGCGCGTGAGCTGCGCGACGTAGTCGAGCATCGCGCGCTCGGCGTCTGTGACGGGCGCGCTCGCGTAGTCCTCTTCAAGCGCCCTCACCAACTCTTCGTCTAAAGTGACGCGACGCAGAAACTCTGCGTGAGACTCGATTCAATAGTGGCAGCGGTTGATGGCCGAGACGACCGTGGCGATCATCTCGTGCTGGCGTCGCGCGAGCGGCAAGTCCTCCGACATGAGCGCGCCGAAGGTTGCGAAGGCGTAATGAAGCGCGTCGGGGATGAGGCTGTGCGAGGCGACGATGCCGGAGGTCTCGCCCGCGCCGACGGGGTGGACGGGCGCGGCGTATTCGGCAGGGTAGAGGTCGCGCTGGGCTTCGATGGCGCGGCGCAGGCGCTCGTCGGCCTCTTCAAAGGGGACGGTCTTAATCCAGGTCATCTTCGTGATTCCTTTCTTCCGCGCCGCCGACGCCGCGGCGGAAGACGAGATAATAAAAGGGGAGTCCGAGCGCCACCACAGCGACGCCCGCGAAGGCTTGCTTCGGCTTATCGCTCGCGAGCAGGAAGAGCAGCAGCGCGGTCAGGGCAAGATAGACGACGGGCGTCGCGGGGTAGAGCGGAGTGCGGAAGCCCGCGCTCCGGCCTTCGAGCCGCAGGACGAAGAGCGCCGCCACGGCGAGCGCGATGAAGAGCACGACGGCGAAGAAGAAGTAGGCGATGATGTCGTTGAAGTTGCCGAGGAGCACGAGCAGAGAGGCGAGCGCCGCTTGAATCAGAACGGCGCGCGCGGGCGTCCGGTAGCGCGGGTGCAGACGCGCGGCCTCTTTGAAGAAGAGCCGGTCGCGCGCCATCGCGAAGTAGACGCGCGGGGCCGACATCGTGAACGAGGCGAGGCTCCCGACGACGGCGACCACGACGACGAGCGTGAAGACCAGCGCGCCCGCGCGCCCGAACAGAGCCTCGCCGGCCTGCGCGGCGAAGGCTTCGCCCGAAGTGACACGCTCGGCGGGGACGAGATAGACGAAGGCCGCGCTCGTCAGGATGTAGACCAGGACGACGGCGAGCAGCCCGTAGGTGTAGGCGCGCGGGAGAGTGCGTGCGGGGTCGCGCACCTCTCCGCCGAGCTTGCTCAAGTCCCACCAGCCGCCGAAGGAGAAGAAGGCCGAGACGAGCGCGCCAGCGAGCGCAACGAAGAGCGGCGCGGAGCCTGCGCGCTGCTCGACGAACGGAGTGAAGCGGCCCCAGTCGCCCAGACGCAGGCCGAAGCCCCAGAGCGCGATGAAGAGGAGTAGTAACAGCTTCGTCGCCGTCAACCAGCCGACGAGCCAGCCGCCGAGACGGACGCCGCGCACGTTGACCGCCGCGAGCAGGGCGATGAGGGCGAGCGCCAGAGCCTTGACGAGCAGCGGCGAGAGGGCGAGCGCGTAGCCGAGGTAAGAGGCCGCGCCGACGGCGAGCGCGGCTGTGAGTCCGGGGTCGAGCACGAGCAGGCCCATCCAGCCGTAGAGGAAGGCGAGCGGCGGCCCGTATGCGTCGCGAAGGTAGACGTAGCCGCCGCCGGCCTCGGGCCGAAGCGCCGCCAGCTCGCCGAAACAGAGCGCGCCGCACAGGGCCATCGCGCCCGCCAGGAGCCAGACGACGAGGAGGTAGAAGGGCGAGCCGACGGCCTTCGTCATGCCCGCGGGCGTGAGGAAGATGCCGACGCCGACGACCTCGCCGACGACCACCGCCGCAGCCGTCGCGAGTCCGATCTGTCGCTTCAGTGCGCTTCGCTCTTCCAAATTTTGCAGGCTCCGTCAGCGCCTCAGAATATCACGCGCGCGGCGAACTGGAAGGCGCGCGGGCCGCCGGAGCCGAAGACGCCGCCGGCTGTCGTCACGGCGTGGCCGAAGCTCGACGAGCGGAGGAAGCCCGGGCTTGAAGGGTCTTGACTGTCGCGCACGAGCACGTTCGAGAAGCCGGAGTAGTTGACGTTCGAGACGCCGAGGACGTTCGTCACGTTGAAGAGGTTGAAGACTTCCGCGATTGGCTCGACCGTCACGCGCTCGCCGAGCTTGAAGGGGCGCGTGACGCGCAGGTCGAAGGAGTTGAAGTTGTCGCTGAAGCGCGCGTCCCGTTGGACGAGCGGGAGCAGACCCACGCCGGGCACGCCGCCCGCCGCGTTGAGCCGCGTGATGAAGTCGTTCAGCTCCGAGGCCGTGTGGAAGAGTCGCCCGCCCGCGTTGCGCTGCAATTCGGGGACGCGCGAGCTTCCGTCAGGCAGAAGGATGTCCATCGGGACGCCGGAGGCGAGCGTCCAGAGCGGCGCGAGCCGCAGGCCCAGCGGCGCGTCGAAGACTCCGGCGAAGGTGAAGCGGTGGCGCTGGTCGTTGGGCGTCGGGCCGTATTCGAGTTGGAGGTTGTTCGGGTCGAGGGGGCCGTTGGAGAAGGGAATCTGGTCGTCGTTCGCGTAGTTGAAAGCCTTCGAGAGCGTGTAGGAGGCGCGGAACTGGAAGTGCTGCGCGTAGCGCTTCTCGAAGCTCAGGAGCAGGCCGTCGTACTTGGTCTTGACGCTCGACTCAAGGTTCTTCACCAAGTCCGGGCCGCCGACGACGGGGTTGAAGACCTGCCCCGTGGTGCGTCCGATGATGAAGTGCGTGCCGAAGTTGTGAAGGTAGTCGGCGCGGACGACGTAGTCGCGCGCGAAAGAGTGCTGGATGCCGATGCTGAACTGCTGAACCGAAGGGTTCTGCATCTGGTTGTCGATGATGTTGATGCCGGCCGCGCCCGCTCCGGGCAGGACGAAGCCCGTGAAGGGGTTCGAGAGCGTCGGCGCGGGCGGCGGGAACTGGCCGCACGTCGGGTCGAAGAGGCAGGGCGGCGGGATGAAGAAGATGTTGCCGGCGCGCACCTCGATGGGCAGCGCGCGACCGTCGAGGCCGCGTTCGAGTGATTGAATCTCAAGCGTGATGCGGTCGTAGTAGATACCGTAGCCGCCGCGGATGCTCGTGCTCTGGTCGGTCGTGGCCCAGTTGAAGCCGACGCGCGGGGCGAAGTTGTTACGGTCTGCGTGGCGACGCCCGCGCAGGAACGGCAGCACGAGCGGGTTGATGTCGGCGGGGTAGCGGCTGACGTTCTTCACGTCCGTGTCCAGCTCGTAGCGCAGGCCGAGGTTGAGTGTGAGATTGGGCGAGACGCGCCAGTCGTCTTGGAAGAAGGCGGCGACGTAAGAGTTGTTCGCGTCGGGGATCGTGAGCGGGCGCGTGGGGAAGGCGCTACGGAGCGTGACGGCGAAGAGGAGGTCGCCATCGTCAACGCGCCCGTCGCCGTTGCGGTCGAAGTCCGGGAAGTCTTCGATGAGTTCGACGCGTCCCTGCTCGAAGACTCCGAGGTTAAAGTCCGCGAGCACGCGCTGGAGTTCGCCGCCGAAGGTCAGCGAGTGCGTGCCTTCGACGTGCGAGAAGCTATCGGCGAACTGGAACCGCCTCTGCCGCGTCGCCTGCGGCACGCGGAACGACGCGCCGTCCTGAAGGCTCGGAAAGGTGAGCTGCGGGCCGGGCGCGACCGGCGCGGTGACGTTCGAGAAAGTGCTGAAGCTGAAGCTGAACTCGTTAAGGCTGTAAGGCGAGAGGATGCCGCTGTATTTCGCCAGAAGCGACTGCGTGTGGTTGCGGCTCGACTGCCGCTGCGAGGCCGAGCCGATGGAGCGTATGAGCGTGCTGGCCGCCACGTCGTCCTCGCGCTGGAGCGAGTAGCGGAGCGTGAGCATGTTGCGCGGATTGATGCTCCAGTCGAAGCGTTCGGTGGAGAGAAGGTCGTTGAGCGGCGCGTCGGCGAAGGAGCGCGTGATGGTTCGACGCGCCGTGTCGCGCGTGCCGATGAGCACCGCGCCGTCCTGGTTGCGGTATTCGAGCGAGCCGAAGAAGAAGCTCTTATCTTTTTTGATGGGGCCGCCGAGCGTGCCGGAATACTGCTCGCGGTCGAAGGGCGGCTTCTCTGCAGTCGTGCGGTCGAAGGTGGCGGGCAGTCCTTGAAAGAGGCTGCCGCGGAAGAAGGCCGAGGCCGAGCCGTGGAAAAGATTCGTCCCGGCCTTCGTCAAGATGTTGACGACGCCGGAGCCGGAGCGTCCGAGGCGCGCGTCGAAGCGGTTCGTGGCGATCTGGAATTCCTGAACCGCATCCTGCGAGACGTTCTGGACTGCGCCGCCGACCACGTCGTCGTTGGTGTCCGCGCCGTCTACAGTGACGCTTCCGCCGCGACCGATCTGGCCGGCTGAGGAGATGACGACGGTGTTGGTCTTCGTCGGGTCGAAGTTGGGCGCGGGCGCGTTGCCGGGCGTGAGCAGGGCGAGTTCGAGGAAGTTGCGCCCGTTGAGCGGAAGGCCGGCGATCTCCTTCTCGTCAATCACCCGGTCAACTTTCGACGTGTTGGTGTCAACCAGCGGAGTGTTGCCGATGAGGTCAACTTCTACCGACTCCTTCACGTTGATTTCCAGAGGCACGTCGGTCGTCAGGGTCTGCCCGACCTGTAGCCTGATAGGTTCTTTGGAGACCTTGGCGGCGAAGCCTCTGGCCTCGACGCGCAGCTCGTAGTCGCCCGGCGGCAGGTTCGACAGCACGTACAGCCCTTCGCTGTTGGTCTGCGTCTCGCGCGTCGCGCCGGTGGCGGTGTTCGTGACCTTGACGGACGCGCCGGGGACGACCGCGCCCTGCTGGTCTGTGACGACGCCGCGCAGGGTTGCGACGGCCAGTTGTTGGCCCGCCGCGCGCGCGGCGTTGGAAAACAGGAGCGCCGTGCAGACTGCGACCGCGACAGTCAACCTCAGGGTCTCTCTTCTCATCAGTGCTTCGCCCGTCCGGACTTAAAGGGTGTGCAAGCGTGACGGCGTATTAGCACACAACTCGCCGCGCCGTGTCATGGGAGATAAGTTGGGCGTTAGTGTCCAACCAAAGTATGAGGAGGAGGCGCGGAGGTCGCGCACTAGGACAGTACTGTGAGCGTGAGCGAGCGGGTTAGGGTACTACAG
>JALZHC010000165.1 GCA_030914105.1 Acidobacteriota bacterium | reverse complement strand
AGACGCGCGTCGCGCGCCAGCACTCGGCGCACGCAGGGAAGTCCGAGCGCGCCTCGACGTGGCGCACGCCGCACGCCGCGCAAGCCCGCGGGTAGGCGAGCGCGAGCGCCGCGTCGCAGAGCCTGTTGATGGTGCCCGTGAAGCTCAAGTGAAAACCTCGAAGGCTCTTGGTGTGAAAAGCGAGGCGCAGAAACGGCGGGTGGGATGCGCTCTCGTGTAGGTCTTCGGTCAGTCCGGCCCGGACTTTAACACAAAACGGCGGCCCCGCTCGACGGAAAATCTCCGGCGGGCGGGGCCGCGAAATCAGTGCGCGTGGATTTTATTCCAGGCCGTCGCTCCGGGCCGCGGGCTCTACTCCTCGTCTTCGTTCAAGAGGCCGCGCTCCTGCAAGTCCTGGCACTTGAGGCAGTACCTCGCCCACGGCACGGCGTCGAGACGTTTCTCGGCCAGCGGCTCGCCGCAGTTGACGCACTCGCCGTACTCGCCGCGCTCGACGCGCTCCAGCGCCTCGTCAATCAGTTGCAGAAGCTTCCGGTCGTTGGCCGACATCGAGATCAAAAGCTCTTTGGTGTAAGCGTTGGCCGCCATGTCCGCCGGGTCTTGCGTCGCCTCGAGGTCGCGCTCGCGGCTCGACATCTCGGCCTCGGTCACCTGGCTGAACAGAGACTCGCGGCGAGCCAGAAGCTTGTCGCGGTAAGTTTTCACCTTCCTCTTATCCATTCTTTTATACGCTCCTCTCACACCCTGCTTGTCCAAAACCCTGTCAATACGAATCCGCCCCGCGGGGCGTTTCAAAACTTCTCACTTCTGATACGGCAGGCCGCGCGTGATGGTGAAAGCGCGGTAGAGCTGCTCGGCCAGAACGACACGCGCCATCTCGTGCGTTAGCGTCAGGGGCGACAGAGACCAGCGCACCTGCGCCCGCGCCCTGACTTCTTCGGACGCGCCCAGGTGGCCGCCCAGGACGAAAGCCACCTCCCTGACCGAGCGGTTCTGCCACTCTTCTAACTGCGCGGCCAGCTCCTCGGAACTCCAGCGCGTCGGCCCCGCCACGTCGAGCAAAACCGCCAGAGCGTCAGATGCCAGAGCACCCACTATGCGTTTGCCCTCTTCTTCAAGGCACGCGCGCGTGTCCGCCGCCGCACACTCGCGCACCTCCACCACCTCGCACCGCGCGAACCGCGCGAGCCTCTTCAAATAGTCCTCACAGAGCGCCCGCAGGTGCTCGTTCCGCGTCTTTCCAACCCAGATCAGCCGCAGCCGCATACTCAAAGGAAGGACGGGGGAAGAGGTGACGTGGAGACGGGGCGAAGCGGAGACCGAAGGCGGCGCGCTCAATCTCTTTCTACTCCCCCCGTCTCCCCGTCTCTCTGTCTCGCCGTCTTCACTTCATCCTTCATCCTTTCCCATTCTCGCCAGCCGCTCGTACAGGTTCTTCCGGCTGATGCCGAGGACGCGTGCGGCCTCGGACTTGTTGCCGCGCGCGGCTTCGAGGACTTCGCGGATGTATTCGGCTTCGAGCTGCGCGAGCGTCGGGCGGCGCGCGCCCCGCCCGCCCGTGGCCGCGCGAACTGACTCCGGCAAATCCTTCAGGCCGACCGACGCGCCTTCGGCGACAATGACGGCGCGCTCGACGACGTTCGCCAGCTCCCTCACGTTGCCCGGCCACTCGTAGGCGGCCAGCGCCGCACTCACGGCATCGTCGAAGTGGCGGGCCGGACGACCGTGCTTGGCGGCGTAAGCAGAGAGGAACTTCTCTGCCAGCGGCCCGACGTCCTCGCGCCGCTCGCGCAGCGGCGGGACGTGTATGCGGACGACGTTCAAACGGTAGAAGAGGTCTTCGCGGAAGGCACGCCGCCTCACCGCGTCGTCCAGATCGACGTTCGTCAGCGCCAAGAGGCGCGCGTCCACGCGCACCGTGCGCCGCCCGCCCAGACGCTCGAACTCCCTCCGCTCGATGACTCTCAGAAGCTTCGCCTGCGCGTCCCAGGAGAGGTGCGCGATCTCGTCTAAGACGAGCGTGCCCTTGTGCGCGGCTTCGAGGCGGCCCGGCTTCGCCGTGGTCGCGCCCGTGAACGCGCCGCGCTCGTAGCCGAAGAGCTCGGCCTCCAAAAGCTCGCCCGGCAGCGACGCGCAGTCAATCTTCGTGAACGGCCCCAACGCGCGCCGGCTCATCGCGTGGACGAAGAGGGCCAGAGCGTCTTTGCCCGCGCCCGACTCGCCCGTGACGAGGAGGTTCGCGTCGGTCGCGGCCACGCGCCCCGCGAGCCTGAGGGCCTCGCGCATCGCCTCCGAACGCGCGACCAGTTCGATCATCCCTCGCTTCTCAAAGACCCTTCGCCGCCCGACACCTCCGGCGGAAGGGCCACGCGCGTCGCGTCGCGCCACAGCCGTTCGAGGTCGTAGAAGCGGCGCGCCTTCTCCTCAAAGACGTGGAAGATGAAGTCGCCGTAGTCGAGCAGAACCCACTCCGCAGACTTGTAGCCCTCGACGCGCGCCGGCTTAACCTTCAGGCGCTTGCGCAGCTCCTCCTCGATGGCGTCGGCGATGGCGTGCACCTGCCGCACGTTCGTCCCGCTGGCGATGAGGAAGTAGTCCGTGAAGCTCGCGACCTCGCGCAGGTCGAGCACGACGAGGTCGTGCGCCTTCCTCTCGCTCGCGGCGTGGAGCGCCACGCGCAGGCGCTCGTCGAGCGGCTCCGCGCCCGCCTGCCCGGCGACTTCCGACACCGGGCCTTGCGCCGAAGACAGTGCCCCGCCGCTGGCGTCGCCCGCAGCCGAAGGCGCTGCCTCGCGCGACTCGTCTTCGGTCGAAGACGCTATCTTGCCCTGCGCCTCGCGCCCCTGCTCAGTGCGTTTCCTTGATTCCGGCATCGGAGAATTCCGTTCCATCCGCCTCCCTGTAAAGTCCGTACTTCCTGATGTACTCGGCGACGGGCGGCGCGACGAGCGCGCCGAGTTTGTCCCAGGCACCGCGCGCGACGACCGCGCGTATGTCCGTGGCCGCCGCGTCAACGTTGGCCGCGTCGGTCAGGTAAATGCGCGTGCCCGCCTCTCCCTCTTCGAGCGCGCGCGCGACCTGCTCGCGCGTCTGCCCGCGCACGTCAACTATCCGCTCGCGGACGGCCCGCGTGACGTGCGCGGTCGAGAGTCCGTAGCCGGGCCGCGTCACGACCAGATGATCCGTCAGAGTCAGCACGCGCTCCCACTCGCGCCACGTCGTGATCTCCTCCCACGAGTCTGCGCCCATGACGAAGAAGAGCCGCGCTGCGCCGCCCAAGGACTCGCAGAAGCCCGAAAGGGTTTCGACCGTGTACGGCCTTTCCGGCGCTGTCAGCTCGACGTTCGAGACGCGGAAGTTCGCTTCGCCCTGCGTGGCGAGCGCGAGCATCGCGTGGCGGTCGAGCGCGGGACTCACGCGCCGTTCGCGCTTGTGCGGCGCGACGTAGGCCGGGATGAACAACACCTCGTCGAGCGCGAACAGCAGGAGCAGCCCGCGCGCGACGGCCAGGTGCCCGGCGTGCACCGGGTCGAAAGTCCCGCCGTAGAGCGCGATGCGCCTGCGCCTGCTCATCCCCACTTCGTAAAGGCTGCGCGGCCCGCCGAGTCGCCCAGCCCTTCGCCGGTCGAGTCTTGAACCTCTTCGAGCTTGCGCGCGACGGCCCGCACAAGCTCGCGCACGCCGCGGTTTGCGACGGAAGAAATCTCGAAGAACTCGCGCCCGTCCTCGCGCGCGCGCCGCCTCAGACTTTCCAGCCGCTCCGGTTCGTCGAGCGCGTCGAGCTTCGTGGCGACGACGAACTGCGGGCGCTCGGCGAGTCGCGGGTCGTAGGCCGCGAGTTCGCGGTTGATGACTTCGTAATCCGAGACGGGGTCGCGCCCCGACTGCGACGACACGTCGACGAGATGGAGCAGAAGGCGCGTCCGCTCGACGTGGCGCAGGAAGCGGTCGCCGAGTCCTGCGCCCGCGTGCGCGCCCTCGATGAGTCCGGGGATGTCTGCGACGACGAACGTCTTGAAGTCTCCGAGGTCAACCACGCCGAGGTGCGGCTCCAAAGTCGTGAAAGGGTAGTCGGCCACCTTCGGCTTCGCCGCCGAGATGGTCGAGATCAAGGTTGACTTCCCCGCGTTCGGGAAGCCGACGAGGCCCACGTCTGCGAGCAGCTTCAGCTCCAACTGAAACTCGCGCTCCTCGCCCGCGCTCCCTTCCTGGTGATAGCGCGGCGCGCGGTTGGTCGAAGACGTGAAGTGCGCGTTGCCGAATCCGCCGCGCCCGCCCTTGGCCGCGAGCCAACGCTGGCCGTCCTCCGAGAGGTCAACGAGGAAGTCGCCCGTCTCGGCGTCCAAGACCTGCGTGCCAACCGGCACCCTCACTTCGACGTTCCCGCCCTCCCTGCCCGAACGGTTCGAGCCTTCGCCGTGCCGCCCGCGCTCGGCTGTGTGCTCCGGGTTGTAGCGCAGGTGCAGAAGCGTGTTCAGGGACGAGTCGGCGACGAGCCACACGTCGCCGCCGCGCCCGCCGTCGCCGCCCGACGGCCCGCCGCGCGGCACGAACTTCTCGCGGCGGAACGCCGTCACGCCGTTTCCGCCGTGCCCCCCGCGAACCCTGATTCTCGCCCGGTCAATAAACAAAGCTTTCAGCGGTCAGCTATCAGCGGTCAGCTTTTTCTCACCTCTCACGCCGCTCGGCCTTCATCGAATCGCTCAGCCTGCGCGAGTCGAAAAGCTGAAAGCTGAGTGCTGACCGCTGAAAGCTCAAAAGAAACCGACGCCCGTCGCTCGGAGTGAAGCACTCGGCGCGGGCGTCGCATCAGAAGCAACTCGGATCGTCGTCTGAAGGCTAACGGGCTGCCGCCGGTGCCTCCTGTTCGGGCGCAGGCGCGGCCGCCTCCGCGGGGTAGACGCTGATGAATTTGCCGTGGCGTCCCTTGTCCTCGAACTTCACGACGCCGTCGACGAGCGCGAACAGCGTGTCGTCCTTGCCGCGCCCGACGTTCTTGCCCGGCTTCCACTTCGTCCCGCGCTGCCGCGCAAGGATGTTGCCGCCCAAGACCTGCTCGCCGCCGAACTTCTTCAAACCCAAACGCTGCGAATGCGAGTCGCGTCCGTTGCGCGATGAGCCAACGCCCTTTTTATGTGCCATTGTCTTAACCTCAAGATTGATTCATTGATTCATTTCTTCATTGATTCAATGAAGCAATGATTCAATCAACCAATTGATTCTATCTTAACCGTCGTGTAGTTCTGCCTGTGCCCCTGTGTGCGCTTGTACTGCTTGCGGCGCTTCTTCTTGAAGACGATGATCTTGTCGCCGCGACCGTGGTCAACGACCGTCCCGGTGACGCGCGCGCCCTCGACCGCCGGCGAGCCAACACGCACTCCGTCCTCGCCGCCGCCGATGACGAGCGCCTCAAGCTCGACCGTCTCGCCCGCCTGCTTGTCGAGCGAGGGGACGCGCACCGTGGAGCCCTCCTCCACGCGGAACTGCTTGCCGCCCGAACGTATGATCGCGTAAGCCATAATCTCCTCACTCCTCCCACACAGGCGGCCATTTCCGCCCCAGAAAAGTCCTTCATTATAAAAACGATAACGCGGGCAGTCAAACCGCGCGGCGGAGTTTTTTCGGGCCGGCGCAAGCCACGCCGCGCCGGCGCGAGACGGCCCGGCCTCAACGCGCGCCCGCCGTCAACGGCACGCCGTCCGGCGCGGCCTGGCTCGCCTGGTTTTTGCGCCGCTCGAAGAACTGCTCCATGAAGCGCGTCGAGTACTCGCCGGCGCGGAAGTATGGGTCGTCCATGATTGACTGGTGCAGAGGGATCGTCGTCTTGATGCCCTCGACCACCATCACTTCGAGCGCGCGGCGCATGCGCGCAATCGCCACCTCGCGCGTGCGCGCGTGGACGATGAGCTTGGCGATGAGCGAGTCGTAGTAGGGCGGCACGAAGTAGCCGTTGTAGGCCGCCGTGTCGAGCCTGACGCCCGGCCCGCCCGGCGCGTTGTAGGCGGTGATGCGCCCCGGGGAAGGCGCGAACGTCTCCGGGTCTTCGGCGTTGATGCGGCATTCGATCGCGTGACCGGTCAGGGTCACGTCGCTCTGTTTGATCGAGAGCTTGTGCCCCGCCGCGACGCGGATCTGTTCCTTCACCAGGTCGACGCCGGTGAGCATCTCGGTCACCGGGTGCTCGACCTGGATGCGGGTGTTCATCTCCATGAAGTAGTAGGAGCCGTCCTCGTCGAGGAGCATCTCGATCGTGCCGGCGCCGACGTACTCGATCGACTTCGCGCCGCGCACCGCCGCCTCGCCCATGCGCTGGCGCAGCTCGGGCGTCACCGCGGGGCTCGGCGCCTCCTCGATGAGCTTCTGGTGGCGCCGCTGGACCGAGCAGTCGCGCTCGCCGAGGTGGATGACGTTGCCGTGCTTGTCGCCGAGGATCTGGAACTCGATGTGGCGCGGGCGCGCGAGGTACTTCTCGACGTAGACGTCGCCGTTGCCGAACGCGGACAGCGCCTCCGAGCGCGCGAGCTGGAACGAGCGCGCGAAGTCGTCGGCGTCGCGCGCGACGCGCATCCCCTTCCCGCCCCCGCCGGCGGCCGCCTTGATGATGACCGGGAAGCCGATCGACGTCGCGAACTCGAGCGCCTGGTCGACGTCGTCGACCGGCCCGGGCGTGCCCGGGATGATCGGGACGCCGACGTCGGACATCGCGCGGCGCGCCGCGGCCTTGTCGCCCATCACGCGGATCTGGTCCGCGGTCGGCCCGATGAAGGTGATGTTCGACGCCGCGCACGTCTCGGCGAACTCCGCGTTCTCGGCGAGGAAGCCGTAGCCGGGGTGGATCGCGTCGGCGCCGGTGATCTCGGCGGCGGCGATGAGCCGCGGGATCTTGAGATACGAGTCGCGCGCGGGGGGCGGGCCGATGCACACGTCGTCGTCGGCGAAGCGGACGTGCAGCGACTCGCGATCGGCCTCGGAGTACACGGCGACCGTCTGGATACCCAACTCACGACACGCGCGGATCACCCGGAGCGCGATCTCGCCGCGGTTGGCGATCAGAACCTTGTCAAACATGCCCGCGGTCAGTCCGGGCGCCGAAACGAGGGCGCCCGCAGAACCTCACCCATTGACGTCGCGCTGGAAGTCGTTCCAGCTCGTGTCACTCGACCCTTCAACCC
>JALZHC010000749.1 GCA_030914105.1 Acidobacteriota bacterium | reverse complement strand
TGGGCGCATGAAGCGTGGACGCATTGAGACCTCCGGTTTTAGCTCGAACGGCGTGACTTGTCGTGGCCTCGCGGACTTTATTACAGAGCGCACGCCGTGGCAAGGAGGGAAGAAAAGAATGAAGGCGGAAGGAAAGGCAGTAGCCAGTAGACAGTAGTCAGTAGGAAAGCGGTTGCCTTCATGCCGGCTACTGGATACTGGCTCCTGACTACTATTGCCTACTTCATCCTTCATCCTTCCGCCTTCATCCTTTCCCTCCCGCCCGTTGCGCTTTAAGCCGTCACCTGTCGGAGCGCGGCGAGGAAGGCTTGCATCTCTTCGCGCGTGCCGACGGTGACGCGCATGTGGTTCGGCAAGGAGGGGAAGAAGCGGCCCACTTCGACGCCCGCGCGCCGCATGGACGCGAGCACGGGTCTGACCTCGCGGCGCATGTCAATCATCATGAAGTTCGCGGCGGAGGGAATGTAGCTCAGGCCCAACTTGTCCAGCTCGGCGCAGACGTGCGCCTTGACTTCGCCGTTGAGGCGGCGGCCCTGTTCGACGTGCGAAGGGTCGCGCACCGACGCCAGCGCGGCGACGAGCGCCATGATGTTGACGCTGTCCCAGGACTGTTGCGCGCGCAGGCGCTCGACTGTCGCCTCTTGCGCGACGCAGTAGCCGCAGCGCAGGCCCGCCATGCCGTAAATCTTCGAGAAGGTGCGCGCGACTACAAGGTTCGGGTAATCACGGACGAGCGGGATAAGGCTCTCGTAGTCGGCAGACTCGACGTAGTGGAAGTAAGCCTCGTCAACCAGCACGAAGGTCTCGCGCGAAAGCTTCGACAGAAAGGCGCGCACCTCGCCCTTCGGCGTGAGGCTCGCCGTCGGGTTGTTCGGGTTGCAGACGTAGACGAGGCCCGCGCCGCCCGCGGCAGTCAACATCTTCGGAAGGTCGTGGCGGTAGTCCGCCGTCAGCCGCACGGCCGCCACTTCGGCGCGTGCTGTGCGCGCGTGATGCGCGATGGCCTCGAAGGTCGGGTCGGCGACGACGAGCGCGCGGCCCGGCCCCGTGAAGGCGGCGGCGGCGAGCTTCAGTATCTCGCCTGAGCCGTCGCCGAGCAGGATTTGACCGGCACTGACGCCGTGCATCTTCGACAACTCTTCGGCGAGCGCGTCCTGGTGCTCGTCCGGGTAGCGCCACGAGAGTCCGAACGCGTCGGTCATCGCCCTGAGCGCCGCGGGCGAAGGCCCGTAAGGGTTCTCGTTCGAGCTAAGACGCACGACCGGCGACGCCACGCGCGCGAACGGAGCGGCGTCGCGCGCGACCGACGGGCGCTGGCCGCGCGCGTCAATCGAAAGCGTCGGGCGCTGTAGCGCCGCGAAGGCTGCCCCGGCCCCGACCAACTGCGCGAACCGTCGGCGAGAAAGTGTGGACGCTTCCCTTTCCATCGTGTCACCTCTTCGGAATGAATTTAGACTGGCGAGGCCGCTTCAGCACGACGGCGCGGATGTTATCACACAAGCGGCTGTGATTCGTCGAGCAGATGAACGACGGTCTCGACGTGATGGGTCTGCGGGAACATGTCGAAGGCGCGGACGGAGGCGAGGCGGTAGCCGGCTTCGTTGAAGGCGCGGAGGTCGCGGGCGAGTGTGGCGGGGTCGCAGGAGACGTAGGAGATGTGTCGGGGGGCGAGGGCGATGATGGCGTGGACTGCGTCGGCGTCGGCCCCTGCACGCGGCGGGTCGAGGAGGACGAAGTCGACGTGGCGGAGCGGCTGTGCACTCTCCGGCCCCTGTGCGTTCTCCCATCCTCGTGCGTTCTCTTTGAGCCAATCGCCGACCGCGTCGGTCTCGACGCGCGCGTTCGTGAGCGCGGCGTCCGCGAGGTTGCGGCGCGCGTAGTCGGCTGCCGCCGCGTTGGCTTCGACGGCGACGACGCGCGCGAAGCGGCGCGCGAGCGGGAGTGTGAAGAGGCCGACGCCGCTGTAGAGGTCGAGCGCCGTGTCGCCCGCGATGCCTCCCGCCGCTTCGCCCGCGGCGTCGCCGAGAGCCTCGCGGACGAGCGGTTCCAGGAGCGCGTGGTTGATCTGGAAGAAGCAGCCCGCGCCGAAGCGGTAGTGCTCGCCCGCGATGGTGCGCGCCTGCTCGGCTTCGTCTTCAGGCTCGAACGGGGGCGTGAGCGAGACGCCTCGGTCGCCTTCGACGGCCTCGAACTCATGCGCGTCTTCGGGCAGACGGCCTTCGCGCAGAGCCCGGCGCAGGCGCGACAGACGCTCTTCGACGGCGGGCGCGGCGACGGGGCACTCGGCCACGTCAACGACGCGGTGCGTGCCGCGCTCGTAGTAGCCGAGGAGTTTGCGCAAGGGATCGTGCTGCCAGCGTGCGCGCGAGCGGTAGCGCCAGGTCGAGGGCGAGGGCGTGATGGGGATGTCTGCGGGCGGCTCGACGCGCGCGACGCGGCGCAGGCAGTCGCGTATGATCTCGACCTTGGCCGAGAGCTGCGCCTCGTAATTGAGCTGCTGGAAGTCGCAGCCGCCGCAGCGACCGAAGTACGGGCAGGGCGGCTCGACGCGCGCGGGCGAGGGTTGAAGGATTTCCGTGATGGAGGCGAAGGCGAGGCGCGCGCGCACCGACTCGACGCGGACGCGCGCGCGGTCGCCCGGCGCGGCCAAAGCGACGAAGAGGGTCTGCCCGCGCGCGTGCGCCAGGCCGACGCCGCCCGGCAGGATGCGCTCGACCGTCACCTCAAGCTCCGCGCCCGCACGCAGCCGCTCGCCCCCTTCCGCATCTCTGCCGCGCGGCTCTCTCTTCATAATAAGAGAGTCCGGAGCCCGGAGTCTGGAGTCGAGAGTCAAGACAAGTTCTCTTCCTGACTCTCGAC
>JALZHC010000748.1 GCA_030914105.1 Acidobacteriota bacterium | reverse complement strand
CGCCAGTCCCGCGCGCGTGAGCACGAGACCGGCGAGCACGCAGAGGCAGACGAGCGCGAAGGCGCGTCCCGTTGTGAGCGGCAGCGTCCGCGTCGTCGAACGGTAGAGGGTGAAGCGCCAGGCGGCCCAGTAGAGCGCGCAGGCGAAGAGGAAGAGGCCGACGAAGAGCTGCGGGCGGCGCTCGTTGTGGCTGTAGTCGCGCAGCGCCGCGAACTGTCCGAGCATCTGCGGCGTGACCGTGTCGCCCTCGCGCGCGAGCACCTGGTTGCGCTTCAAGGCGACGACGACCGAAGGGACTGCCGCGACCGCCGCCTCGCGCGCCGCTTCGGTCGCGGCGTCGTTGTAAGCGACGTTCGGACGCAGGAGCGGCAGCATCGCCGAGGCCAGCGCCTCGCGCTCTTCGAGCTTCCAGCCATTGAGTTCAGAGATGCGCCCGCGCAGGCGCTCGCGCGCAGCCGCCAGCGGGACGAAGTGGCTCTGCGCAGTGTTGACGACGGCCTGCGTGCCGCTGTGCACGTCCGAGACGCGAATCTCCGGCGCGACCTGCGCGGCCTCGCGCTCGTCGTAGACGTAGCCGCCGCCCGCCTCGCGAATCATGCGCGTGAGGCTTTCGAGCGCCGCCGGATCAAAGCCGTGCGCGACGACGGCGCGCGCTATGCTCTGACGGTCGCCGCCCGCGCCCGGCCACGCAGCTTCGGCGCGCGAAGCTGGAGAGTTCCCGTTGCCGTTGGCCTGATTGCCGCCGCGTGCTTCGTTGCCGCCGCCGCGCGCTTCCCTTTGTTGCTTGAGCGTCGTCCAGGACGCGCGGTAGCTCTGCGCGGCGTCCTCAATCTGCCAGGCGTCGAAGTTCCAGACGGGCGGCGTCTCGCGCCGCGCCGACTCGCGCCGACGCTCGGTCTCGCGCTCGTCGACGGAGCTGATGTCGGCGGGCGAGACCACCGCCGCGCGCACCACGTCGCCCTCTTGATAGACCTCCGCCGCGGTCTGTGCCGAGCGTGTGCTGGCGAGCAGGAGCGTGGTCAGCGCGGCGAGCGCGAGGAAGGCGACGACGAAGCGCGCGGCGGGCGGCAGAAGCTTGAGGGGTCGCTTGATGAGGCGCACGACGAAGTTGCGCGCGTCGTCAAGCGGGGTCGTGAAGCGGGGGCGTCGTCCTTGTCTCTTCATTTCGCAGGGGCCTGGCTGATTGCTACTTCTTAACGTGCTACTGCTTCTTCCGCGCGCGCGTCGTCCGCCGCGGCTTCGGCGTGTGCGCGCGCGGGCTTCTCTTCGAGCGTCAGGTTGCGCGCGAGTATCGCGCCGGCGCGTTCGAGGAGCGGGCGCAAAGTCTCCGCGTCGAGCGCCGAGACGGCGAGGCATTCGCGCGCGCCGACCTGGCAGGCCTGGCGGAGGATGGCTTCAAGTTCATCCGGCGCGAGGAGGTCTGCTTTGTTGAAGACGACGAGGCGCGGAATGCTCGTATGCCCAAGCTCGCCGAGGATGCGCTCGACGGATTCGAGCTGCTGGTGCCAGCGCGTCGTCGAGGCGTCAACGAGGTGGATGAGAAGGTCGCTGTCATCAATCTCTTCGAGCGTGGCGCGGAAGGCCGCGATGAGGTCGGGCGGCAGGTCGCGTATGAAGCCGACCGTGTCGTTGACGATGACCTCCTGCTCGCGCGGCAGGCGCAGGCGGCGCGAGGTCGGGTCGAGCGTGGCGAACATGCGCTGCTCGGCGAGCACCTCGGATGAAGTGAGCTTGTTCAGCAGAGTTGACTTGCCGGCGTTCGTGTAGCCGACGATTGAAATGATGGGAAGGCCGCGGCGCGTGCGCTCCTTGCGTCGCTGCTGGCGGCGCAAGCGTTGGTGCTCGATCTCACGTTCGAGGCGGTTGATGCGGTCGCGCACGCGGCGTCGGTCGGTCTCTAATTTAGTTTCGCCGGGGCCGCGCCCGCCGATGCCGCCCGCGAGGCGCGAGAAGGCCGAATCATGCCCGGCGATGAGGCGCGGCAGCATGTAGCGCAACTGCGCCAGCTCGACCTGAATCTTGCCCTCGGAGGTCTGCGCGCGCTGCGCGAAGATGTCGAGGATGAGCTGCGCGCGGTCTATGACCTTGAGGTCTGTGGCCTCGGAGACCGAACGCACCTGCGCAGGGCTGAGCTCGCGGTCGAAGACGATGAGGTCTGCGCCGAGTCGGAGCGCGCGCACCAGAAGCTCGTCGAGCTTGCCGCGGCCCAAGACTGTGCGCGGGTCAACGCCGGGCCGTCGCTGGATGATTTCGTTGAGGACGACGATGCCGGCGGAGGCCGCCAGCTCGCGCAGCTCGGCCATCGACTCTTCGGCCTCGGAGAGCGAGGAGGTCGTGACGCCGACGAGGATGGCGCGGTCGCGTGCGACGGCGCGGCGCACGGCCCGGCGGTTGCGCGCCATCTCTTCTTCGAGCGAGTTGATGAGTTCGAGGAAGTCCACGTCGAGCTGCGAGGCCGCGGGCGCTTCAAAGAAGGTGTAAGCGGCGTCAGTCGCGGCCAGGTCTTCGACCTGTTCGGGCGTGGTCGGCAGGAGGTGCGCGCCGCGCACGCGGCCCGGTAGTCCCGTGCGCTCGTCAACGTCGACGGCGACCATGAGGTCGAGCCGAAGCAGCGCGAGGTCGTTTAAGTCGTCCTGCGTCAACTCCTCGCCGCGCAGGTGCGTGTGGACTGCGCGCAGGCCGCGGAAGCGCTCGGTGGCGACGCGCGTGCGCTTCAGGTCGGGCCACTCGATGCGGCGCGCGTCGCCGACGACGACGTACTCGACGTAGCCCTTGCGGTCGATGAGCGCGCCGATCTGTCGGCGCGTCTCGTGTGACAGCTCGGAGAGCTGGCGCGCGAACTCCGGCGTGACGACCTGCTG
>JALZHC010000164.1 GCA_030914105.1 Acidobacteriota bacterium | reverse complement strand
CCACGAACGCAGAGGTCTTGCGCCGGACGAACTGCGAAGTGCCGGCGGGGCGCGTCTGTTGCTGCTGGAGCAGCTCGACGCCCGTGACGATGCAGTCCTGGCAGTACGGGAAGCCGCGTATGCGGTGGTCGCAGGCCGGGCACAGGGGGCGCGCGCAGCGGCTGCACTGCACGACCGCGCGGTTCGTCAGATGATACGCACAATTCATCAAGCCTGCTGCCAACTTCTACGCTCCCCTTGCCGCCTTCTCAGTTCTGCCGGCCAACGCTTCCCGGTTCATCTTCCTATCGTCTGGCGATCTTCTATCCGGCCCGCCGCCGTCGAGGATAGAACGAACCTCACCGTTATGCTCAGCGGTTCTTCTGCTCCGGCTGCTGCTGAGCGCCGTTCGGACTCTGCTGCGACTTCGAGCCGTCCGCGCCCTGTTGCTGCGTCGAGGGCGAGCCGACGAGTTCCGTGGTCGCGCGCTTCAGCTCGTCGGCGTGCGTCGCGCCATAGTTGTACGTCCGCTCGGCGAGGCGGAGGCTCGCGTTGTACATGCCGCCGATTGAGCCGTCGGGCGAGATGGTGCTCGTGCCGACGAGCACGGCGAGCAGGAGCATCGTGGCGACCGTGGCGAACTGCGGCGAGACGAACGCGTCGAGCCAGCCGCGCAGCCACTCCGTGACGCGAGCGCCGAAGGGCGCGCGCACCTGCTCGGCCTCGGTCGTGCCGAGCGTCGCTTGCAGGATGCGTGCGTGCAGGCCGGCGGGCAAAGGCTTCTCTTCGCTGATGTAGGAGTAGCAGGCGCCGATGGAGCGTACAACCTGGCCGGGCAGGTCGGAGCAACGCTCGCAGAGCGCGGCGTGGCGCTCCCAACGATGATAGAGGGGTGCGGGCAGGAAGCCGTCGAGGTAGTCGGTCAGGTACTCTTCAAACTCCTCGCAGGACATCGAGGTCTCAGGCGCGGTCTTCAGGAGGATGCGCGCCTCAAGCTCGGGCGAAGGCTGCGGCGGGACGGACTCGCGGCATTCGACGATGGCGTTCCGGACTTCGCTCAAAAGGTCGTGACAGACCGGGCAGCGCATGGCATGCTCGGCGCAGGCGCGCTGCTCCTCGCCTTCGAGCGCCCCGTCGAGGTAGTCGGTCAGACGATCTTCAAAGTCTGCGCACAGCATCTAAATTCGCTCCACCCCTTCCACTCCTTGGTTTCTGAAACGGACGCCGCGAAGCCGTTCACCCTTCGCACTCCCGGCGACCACTCGTGCATTCGTGCAGCGCCCACGGATGTGGGTCATGCCGCACTCGTGACCGTCTCCTTCAAATCAAACGTCGCTCATCGCGACGACCCGCATGCGCCTGAGAATCTTCGCCAGCTCGATGCGCCCGCGGTTGATTCTCGACTTGACCGTCCCTTCGGGAATCTTCAGGAGGTCGACGATCTCCTGGTAGCTCAGCTCCTCTATGTCGCGGAGGATGACGCAGGTGCGTAGGTCGTGCGGCAGCTTGTCGATGCCGGCCTGCACCTGCTCGCCCAGCTCACGCCTTTCCAACTCGCGCTGCGGAGTATTGCCGGCGGCGCGCAGGTGGTAGGTGTGCCCTTCGATGTCCTCGGCGTGCGTGTCCTGCGGCGCACGCTGGCGTCGCCGGTAGTCGTCAATTATCAAATTGCGGGCGAGGCGCATCAGCCAGTTCTGCAAGTCGCCCTGCTTCGGGTCGTACTGTTCGAGCGAGCGGTAGACGCGTACGAAAACTTCCTGCGTCAAGTCTTCGGCGGAGTCTGCGCGCGAGGTGAAGCGGTAGGCGAGGTTGTAGATGCGCCGGGAGTAGGTCGAAACGATCTCCTCCCACGCGGCGCCGTCGCCCGCGCGACATCTCCTGACCAGCTCAGCCCCTTCGCCGACCGTCACGGCCTTCGCTACTCCCACCTCGCGCCCCTTCCAAGTCCCTCCACGGCGCGGCCCCTGCGGACCCTGCGTGGGTGGTCAACCCATTGTCAAACGGGCATTACGACCGCCTGGAGGGGAAAGTTCCGCCGCCGCCGGGCGGGCCTCGACGCGGCCTTTGGCCGCAGCCTCGACGCGCCCGCCGGCTCCCCGTGCCGGCCCGGCGCGCCTTGCTCCCCCGCTGTGACTATTATAGCCTAACGATGCTACACTATATCTTGTGGCTTTTGACGCGCGAAGTCAAACCTGAGCACTAGAAGGGACGACTGCCGAACGGGCGTGCCCGGCTGCCGCGGGGCCGAGGGACTCACCCCGGAAACCGAGAAGCTTGCGCAAATACCTGAAATTCGTCGTCCTCTGCCTGATCGCCGGGCTGGCCCTGGCGTGGTTCGGCTGGAATCTGCCGTGGGCCGAGGTGTCGGAGGCGATCAGGCGGGCCGACTGGCTGCTCATCACTTTGGCGGTCACGCTCGTCTGGCTGACCTACCTGATACGCGCCTTCCGCTGGAAGACCCTGCTCGCGCCGCTCGCGCCGCGCGCCTCTTTGCGCGAGTCTTTCGCGGCGACCACGGTCGGCTTCAGCGCCATCTTCCTTCTGGGGCGCGGCGGCGAAGTCGTGCGCCCGGCCTTCCTGCCTCTGCGCGACCGGGAGGTTCGGCCCGGCCCGGCCTTCGTCACCATCGCCGTCGAGCGCGTCTTCGACACTGCGGCGGTCGTCGTCCTGTTCGCCGCGAACCTGCTCTTCGTCAACCTGCCGAACGCGAACGCGGCGGACTTCGCGCGCATACGCGAGGCCGGACTGGTTCTGCTCCTAGGGGCGGTCGTGGGCCTCGCGTGTCTTGTCTGGTTCAGGCGGCACGCGGCGACGGCGACCGTGTGGGTGGAGTCGAAGACGGCACGGCTGCCCGGCGCTCTGCGCCGCCCCGGAAAAATTCTGGCGGGACTGTTGGGGCAGTTGGCGCACGCGCTCGGCGTGCTGGTTAACGCGCGCGGCTTGCTCGTGACGGTCGGCTGGACGGCGGCGCTGTGGGCGGCCATCACGCTGGCGAACATGCTCGTGCTGCGCGCCTTCGGCCTGACGCTCGGCGCGAGCGAGACGGTCTTCGTGCTGGGCTGGTCGCTCGTCGGCTCGCTCGTCCCGACGCCGGGCGGCGGCGCGGGCACTTACCACCTCGCGACGGCACACTGCCTGACGGCCTACTTCGGCTTCGCGGAGGCGCAGTCGAAGGCCGCGACGATTGTTCTTAACCTCGTCGTCTTCGGCTCGGCGCTCTTCTTCGGCCTCTACTACTTCCTCCGAAGCGGCCTCAGCTTCGCGCGCCTGCGCGAGCTGGTCGCGGCGGAGGAGCGGGAGGCCGAGGCGGAGGCGCAAGCCGTGGCGGCGAAGCTGGAGAGGGAAGAGGCGGGCGGAGCGGCGAGCGCGGCGGGCGCTTGAAGTTGTAAATCTGACTATTGAAGTTGTAAGTCTGAACGTTGAAGTTATAAGTCTGACCGTCGAGAAGGACGCGGAGTGCGTCGCCGTTTGAGTCCGGCGCGTCGTCCGACGGTCGAGCTTAAAGTGGTGTGGTTGGAAGCGGAGCGAGCGGGCGGAGAAGAGTCGAACGCGTGTTCGGCACGGCTGAGGCCAGCGAGGTTGAACTTATGAGATGCCCCTTCTGCGGTTACCTCGAAGACAAGGTCGTCGATTCGCGCGAGTCGCGCGAGGGCGATTCCATCCGCCGCCGCCGCGAGTGCCTGAAGTGCGAGCGGCGGTTCACGTCCTACGAGCGCATTGACGAAATCCCCTACATGGTCGTCAAGAAGGACGGGCGGCGCGAGCCTTTCGACCGCAACAAGGTGATGGCCGGGCTGCTTCGCGCCTGCGAGAAGCGGCCCATCCCGGCCACGAAGCTCGACAGCATCGTCAACGCCGTCGAGAAGTACGTGCAGGAGTCGCCGGAGCGCGAGCGCCCGACGACGAAGGTCGGCGAGATGATCATGCGCCGCTTGAAGGAGCTCGACAAGGTCGCCTACGTCCGCTTCGCCTCCGTCTATCTGGAGTTCGAGGACGTGACCGAGTTCATGAAGGAGCTGAAGACGCTCGTCCGCACGCGCTCGGGGTCGGGCGCGTCGGCGCGCAAGTAAGAAAGGCCGCGATAAGTGATGAGTGATAAGTGATAAGAAAAAGAGGCTGCCGTTCTTTCTGATCAACTTATCACTCATCACTTATCACTCATCACCTTCTTATGAAGAGGACGCTGCACGCAACTATCTTCGACCGCGCGGAGCTTGAGCGTTTGCGCGGGCGCGTGGGCCGCCTGTTCGTGGCCTTGCAGGAGGCATCCGAGATGGTCGCGGGCGAGGCGGGGGCGTGGCTGCCGCCGGTTGACCTGTGCGAGTCCGAGGAGTGCGTGACGGTGCGCGTCGAGTTGCCGGGTGTGAGGGCCGAGCAGGTCGAGGTCGCGCTGACGAACGAGCAGCTGCGCGTGCGCGGGCGCAAGCGCAAGGGCGCACCGCGCGGCTCGATCACGCATCTATGCTCCGAGCGCAGCTTCGGGCAGTTCGTGCGCACAGTCCCTTTGCGCTGGCCCGTACGCAAGGACGCGGCGACCGCCGAACTGAAAGACGGCCTGCTCACCGTCCGCCTGCCGAAGCTCGAAGACCGGCGCGGAGCGGAGCACAAGATTGAAGTGAAAGAAAGTGATAAGTGATGAGTGATAAGTGATCAGAAACTGCGGCTCGCTCTGTCTTATCACTTATCACTCATCACTTATCACTATTAAAATTTATGCCCCAGCAGATTTCCAACATCGCCGAATCAATCGAGGCCGTGGAGGCCGGCGAGCAGCAGTTGCAGATTCCCGACTCGCTGCCCGTGCTGCCGCTCAGGGATATCGTCATCTACCCGTTCATGATCGTGCCGCTCTTCGTCTCGCGCGAGAAGTCCATACGCGCCGTGGACGTGGCGCTCGGCGAGAACCGCATGATCTTCCTCGTCTCGCAGCGCGACCTCGACAAAGAGGAGCCGGCGGGCGAAGACCTCTACACGACCGGCACGGTCGCCGTCATCATGCGCATGCTCAAGCTGCCAGACGGGCGCATACGCATACTCGTGCAGGGACTGTCGCGCGCGCGCGTCGGCGAGGTGACGGACACGGGCGAATACCTGAAGGCGGCTCTCACGCCGATGCCTGAGCCGACCGCGCCGGAGCGCTCGCTCGAAGTCGAGGCTCTGGTCAGAAACGTCCGCGCCTCGATGGAGCGCGCGACGAACCTCGGCAAGAACGTCTCGCCCGAAGTGATGGCGATCGTCGCCAGCCTCGACGAGCCGGGACGCCTCGCAGACCTCGCCGCGTCGAACCTCGAACTGAAAGTCGAGGATGCGCAAAGTGTCCTCGACATCGCCGACACGACGACGCGGCTCAGGCGCGTCAACGACCTGCTCAACAAGGAGATCGAAGTCCTCACCGTCCAGCAGGAGATCAACACGCAGGCGCGCGCCGACATCGACCGCTCGCAGCGCGAGTTCTTCCTGCGCCAGCAGTTGAAGGCCATCCAGACCGAGTTGGGCGAGGGGAACGAACTGGCCGAGGAGATCGCGCAGTTCCGCGAGAAGATCGAGGCCGCGCATATGCCGAAGCACGCCGAAGAAGAGGCGCTGCGCCAACTCAAGAAGTTGGAGCGCATGCACCCGGATGCGGCGGAGACGGCGACGCTCAGGAACTGGATGGAGATCATGCTCGACCTGCCCTGGTCGAAGGCTTCCGTGGACAACCTCGACCTCGTGAAGGCGCAGCAGATTCTCGACGAAGACCACTACGGCCTCGAGCGCGTCAAGGAGCGCATCATCGAGGCGCTCGCCGTGCGCAAGCTCAAGGAGAAGCCGAAAGGCTCGATCCTCTGTCTGGTCGGCCCGCCCGGCGTCGGCAAGACTTCCTTGGGACGCTCGATTGCGCGCGCGCTCGACCGCAAGTTCGTGCGCCTCTCTTTGGGCGGCCTGCACGACGAGGCCGAGATTCGCGGCCACCGCCGCACCTACGTCGGCGCGATGCCGGGCAGGATAATTCAAGCCCTTCAACAGGCGGGCACGAACAACCCGCTCATCATGCTCGACGAGATTGACAAGGTCGGCGCGGACTTCCGCGGCGACCCTTCGTCCGCACTTCTCGAAGTCTTAGACCCGGAGCAGAACAATTCTTTCCGCGACAACTACCTCGGCGTCACCTTCGACCTCTCGAACGTGATGTTCATGACGACCGCGAACATCCTCGACACCGTGCAGGCCGCGCTGCGCGACCGCATGGAGGTCATCCGCCTCGCCGGCTACACCGAAGAGGAGAAGCTTGAGATCGCGCGCCGCCACCTCATCCCGAAGCAGGTCGAGGAGAACGGCATCGCGGCGAAGAACGTCCACATCTCGAAGCGCGCGCTCGCCGCCGTCATCCAGCAGTACACGCAGGAGGCGGGCCTGCGTCAGCTCGAACGAGAGATCGGTCGCATCTGCCGCAAGGTCGCGCGGCGCATCGCGGAAGGGAAGTCCGAGACCGTGCGCGTCACGCCGAAGAACATCCACGAGTACCTCGGCGCGCCGAAGGTCTTTCCCGAAGAGATTCTGAAGAAGGATCAGATCGGCGTCGCCACGGGGCTGGCCTGGACTGCCGTCGGCGGCGACGTGCTCTTCATCGAGGCTTTGCGGATGAAGGGCAAGGGTCAGTTGGTTCTGACGGGCCAGCTCGGCGAGGTGATGCGCGAATCCGCCCAGGCCGCCTACTCCTACGCCAAGTCGCGCGCGCGTGAGCTGGAAATCCCCGAAGAGGACTTCGAGAAGTACGACCTGCACATACACATCCCGGAAGGCGCGATCCCGAAGGACGGCCCTTCGGCTGGCATCACGCTGGCGACGGCGATGGTCTCGTCGCTCGCGCAGCGCCCCGTTCGGAAGGACGTGGCGATGACGGGCGAGATCACCCTGCGCGGCAACGTCCTGCCCATCGGCGGCGTCAAGGAGAAAGTCCTGGCGGCGCGGCGGGCGCGCGTCTCGAAGGTCATCCTGCCGCAGCTCAACCGGCGCGATATGGACGAAGTCCCGAAAGAGCTTTTCGGCGAGATGCAGTTCGTCTTCGTCGAAAACGTCCGCGAGGTCTTCCGCGAGGCGCTCAAGGAGAAGGCTGCGCAAGCCCCGACGCCCGCGCGCGAGCGCCCACCGCGCCTGCCGCAGGTCGCCGCGCCGAGAGTTTAAGAGGTGCTGGGTTCTGGGTTTTGGGTGCTGGGGTGAAGC
>JALZHC010000747.1 GCA_030914105.1 Acidobacteriota bacterium | reverse complement strand
CTGTAGCCGTTTCTCGAAACCGAGTTCGCCGCGAGGATGGGCGAGATGATGAGCGCCGCGAGCCAGCACGCCGCGCCCGTGAAGAAGCCGATGAGGACGAAGCAGAGCAGGACGTTGATGAACTGTATGAACCAGTAGCCGAACATGAACAGCAACCCGACGCCGACGTTGCCCGCGTAGATGTGGCCGATGCCGAAGGTCTGGAAGAAGAAGCCGGGCAGGACTTCCAGAAGCGCGGCCACGCCGGAAGACCTCGGCGGCGTCTGGTAGTGGTTGACGTATTGCACGACCGGCTGCTGTTGGTAAGGGTATGGCGTTCGAGGCGGCTGGTAGGAGGGCGGTTGATACGAAGGCGGCTGATACTGGCTCATCGGGGTGGCTCCTTTCGGTCGTCGTCCGTGCGGAGAAGAGTTGAAGAGGCTTGACATGAGGCGGCCGCGCAGCCGGCCTCGCGCGGCACAATATATTACCGACCGGCCTCGAACGCAAAGTTTTTTCGGCGAGGCCGTCAGGTCAGACACGTTCGCCGCCAGCTCGGGCCGCCTCGCCGCCTTCGGGGCCGTAGAAGATGACCCAGACCGTGAGGTCTTCGGTGAAGTTCTCGAAGCGGTGGACTGTTCCGGCGGGCACGAAGAGGAAGTCGCCGGGCGCGACCGCGTGGCGCTCGCTGCCGTTGAGGAACTCGCCGCGGCCCGCGACAACGATGTAGACCTCGTCGCGCGTGTGCGGCTGCTGCGGGTCTCGCACGCGCGGCGCGTAAATCTCTACGACGAGGCTGCCGCGCTTGAACACTTCGGCGAAGCGCTCGCCGCCCGCGCCGGGCAGTCGCGCCAACGCCTCCGCGACCTCGACCCTGCGCCGCGCGGCGTCGCTTGCGTCGTCCGGGTTCTTCACAATGTTCTCCGCCATAGCTTCGGCGCGGGCGCTCTGCCCGGAAGTCGAAAGAGCCTCACCTATCAGAAGCGGAAAGGCCGGGCGCTCGTCAGAAGCTGAACGACCTTCTTCAACCTCAGAAGCTAAACGGCCCTCTTCGACCTCAGAAGCTGAACGGCTCTAGAAGTTGAACGGCCCTTCGCAGACAGTCTCGGCGAGCTTCTTACGCGGGCTGGGCGCTTCGCGCTCCTGCAGCTGCTCCGGCAGCTCCTCGACATTGCCGGGCTTCCCGACGGCGACCATCGCCTCGACGCGGAAGCCTTCGGGGATGTTCAGCTCCGTGCGCGCTCGCTCGTAGTCGAAGCCCTGCATGCCGTGCGTGACCAGGCCCTTGAGCGTCGCCTGCAGCGCGAGGTTCTCCCAGGCCGCGCCGGTGTCGAAAGAGTGTGTAGGGTAGGGCTGGCCGTTGAAGTCGAACGTCGTCTTCGAGACGAAGAGGAGGAGCGCCGCGGCCTGCTCGGCCCAGACGCGGTTGCCCTCGACGAGCAGGCCGAGGAAGAGCGGCCAGGGCTCTGTGCCGCGGCGCGCGTAGAGGATGCGCCAGGGCTGGTTGTTGTAAGACGATGGCGCCCACCGCGCCGCCTCGAACAGAGTCATCAACTCGTCTTCGGCCATCTCCTCGCCCGACATCGCGCGCGGCGACCAGCGGTCGAGAAAGAGTTTGTCCACGGGGTAATCGGCTTCCCGCTGCTCGCTTCCCTTAATCATAGTCTCCTCTTTGTTTCATCCGACCTCTTCATCCGGACGAGAGCCTGTGTCTGCGGCGTCGCCGGACAAGCTCTCGTCGTTTACGTCTGACTAACGGCCTCCGCCGGTGCGCCGAACGCCGGAGACCAGACCGGCGCGCGCCGCGTGCCGCCCGTGCTCGCGTCGAGACGCTCGCGCCCGTGCGCCATCACTGATGTCGCCCGACTCTGGCGCGTTCGGCGTTCTGCTCAAGCTCGTCGGCCTCGCGGTTCAGCCTCTCCGCGCGGACGGTCGCCTCATTCATCCTGGCCGTGACGGCGTCGGGCGGATCATGACTGAGCGACAACTCCAAGCGCTCGCGCATCGCGTCCAGGGCCTCGACGCGCTTGCGCGCCGCCTGCGCGAGGAGGGAAAAATATTGCGCGTAGCCGCCCTTCAGCTTCAGCCTGCTCGCCTGCTCGGCCCGGAGCGCGGCGGCGCTCAAGGCCGCCGCGCCATCCTTGAGCAGCCCGACCTGCGCGCGCGCGATTGCGGCTGCGGCCTCGCCGCCTTCGCCCTTCGCGCGCAGCTCCGCTTCCCTGGCGTTGAAGAGCTGCAACGAGTCGTTGAACTTCATCCTGAGCGCGTTGATCTCCTTGACGGCGGCGTTAACGTCGCCTGCCTCGCCCGTGTATTCGTAGGCCGCGTAGGCCGGCTCTGCGTTCAGCTCGTACCGCTTGAGGAAGGCCCAGGCGTTGCGGTTGATCTCCGGCGCGAGGTCATAGTACCAGTGGTCGTGCCCCTTCATCACCGTCACCTCGACCGTGAAGCCGCGCCCCTTGAGCGCGGCCTCCGTCGCGCGGACAGAGCTTAAGGGGAAGAAGGGGTCGCGGTCGCCGACGAAGATTGCCAGAGGCGTCCGGCGCTTCGCGTAGTCCGCGAGCGAGAACTCGTCCTCTTCGCGCCACGAGCCGGCGTGAACCGCCGTCGCGGCGAAGTATTCCGACTCCATCATCGAGAGGTTGATGGCGAAGACCGCGCCCGCCGAGTGGCCGAAGAGGTAAACCCTTCGCGGGTTGACGGGATACTTCGCGCGCAGCGCCTCCACAAGGTCGCGTATGAATTCGGGGCCGTCTTCGGGCGTGCGCCAGCCTTGCGCGCCGCTCGCGTCCGGCCCGGCGATGATGAAGCCCTCGGCGGCGGCGAGCTCTTTCCACTTCTCGGCGAGCGAGAGGCCGTCGCGCCCAGACCCGTGAAGCAGCACGACGAGC
>JALZHC010000746.1 GCA_030914105.1 Acidobacteriota bacterium | reverse complement strand
CCGTCGGAGCGCGCGGCGGTGCGCGAGAAGGGGCCGCCCGTGACGAGGCAGGACTCGTCGGGCAGGGGGTTGGCGGGGCAGCGCACGTCGCGGAGCTGCGCGCCGGTGTAAATCTCGTTGCCGCGCGTCTCGATTGAGGTGACGCGCGTGAGCGGGCCTTCCGCGACCTCGAAGGTGATGATGATGTCGTCGCTCACAGGCGAGATGCCCTGACGGACGTTGACGGCGGCGTGGCGGTAGCCGAGGTCGTGCATCCGCGCCTCGATGATGCGCTGGTCGTGCGCGAGCGCGTCTTCGCTCGTGTAGCCGCGACCGTAGCCCAAGAGCGGGACGATGCCGAGCACGTTCGCCTTCTGCGTGCGCAGGTCGCCGGAGACATCGGCGAGCGAGAGCTTGTTGGTGCCCTCGATGCGGATGTCTGTGAGCTTGAAGCGCCGCCCGCGCGTCACGTCGTAGGTTATCTGGACGTTGCGGCCCGCGAGTTCGTCGGGGTTGAGGAACTGGCAGGCGTCCACTTCGCCTGCCGCGGGCGGGAGCGCGGCGCTGGCCGGCGGCGGGGCGAGCGGCGGGGTGACGGTGCAGGTCGCCTCGGCGTCGGCGAAGAAGTAGCCCTCCTGCTGAAGCTGGTTGCGTATGCGTCGCGCGCCCTCGACGATGGCCGAGTATTCAATCGTGCCCTCGCGCTCGACGGGCAGCAGGTCGCGCCGCTGCTTGTCGCTCAGCTTGTAGCCCTGGACGGTGACGGCGACGTGCGGGCCGATGCTGCCCGCGAGCGCGACGTTAATCTGGTTGGCGGCGGAGTCGAGGCTGATCTGCGGCTCCTCGATGCGCGGGGCGAGGTTGCCTTTGGCGATGATGGCCTGGCGGATTGTACTCACGTCCTGGCCGAGCGCCGCCTGCGAGAAGTGCGCGCCCGTTTGCAGCTTGAGGCGTGGCCGGACGGTCGAGGCGTCGAAGCCTGTAATCTTGATGTCGAAGGTGCCGACGGTGGTGGGCGGGCCGGGGTTGACGTTGAAGACGATTGTGGCGCGCGTGCGCGTCGGGTCGAGCTGGCTTGAGTAGGTGACCTCGGCGCGGTAGAAGCCTCGGTCGCGCAGGTAGGCCGCGACGGCGTCGGCGTTCTCGCGCAGCAGTTGTTCGCTCAAACGCTTGCCGGGTTCTAACAGCGTGACGCGCGAGCGCAGCTCGTCCTCGGTTATCTCCGCGCCGAAGTCCGCGCCGATCTCGAAGTTGATTCCGGCGACCACGACCTGCGGACGGATGATGAAGCGGAGCGCGACGCGCGGCTGCCCGCCGCCTGCGGCAGCCACGTCGCTGGCCTCGACGCGCGCGTCGGCCACACGCCGCGTGTCAAAGAGGTTCTGCAAAGACTCGCGGACGAGCACCGCCGAGAAGGGCCGCCCCGCAGCGACGCGGATGCGCGCGCGGAACTCGGCCAGACCGGCCTCGTCCACGGAGGCGTCTTCGACCGACACGTCCACGCGCTCAATCGTCCGCCCCTCGTAGCGGCTCAGGTCAGGCGCAAGGCGCGGCGAGTCCTTCGCGCCCGCCGGCACGGACAGGAGAAGAAGGGCGAGAATGAAGAGACAAACCCGACGAGTAATCACGAGTAGTAGACAGTAGTCAGTAGCTAGTAGACAGTAGTCAGTAGAAGAGCCATCTTCGCTATGCCGTGGTCTCGGTCAGCGTCAGCGCCCGCAATCAGTAACCTACTGGCTATTGACTACTGACTACTGGCTACTCCTTTCAATACCTCTTCCTGAACCGCAGCTCGAAGTTGAAGTTGTTGCTGCGCGCGCGCAGCGTGTCGGTCGAGCCTTGCTGGTACTGCGCGATGAAGGACAGCCGGTCGCTGACGCGGTACTCGACGGCGATGACCTGGTTCGGCTCGCCCGTGACGTTGGTCGAGTAGGTGATCGCGAGATTGCGGTTGATCTGGCGTCCGACGGTCAGGCGAGCGGTCGGACTCTGCCCGCCGCGGCCCGCGATCACGGGGTCGAACTCGAAGCGGTTAAGACCAAACAGCTTGTCCGTGGCGCGCGAGATGGGCGCGTTAATCAGCGTGTCGGTCAGGAGGCTCGTCGCCGTGCCGATGCCCGTCTGCGCGAGCGTCGAGGTTCCTTCGGGGCCACCCGAAAGGCTCCCCGTAGTGATGAGCGCGATGACGTCGGCCTGCGGCAGCGGCGGGTCGGAGGTGGCCGTCGTCGTCAGGCCACCCGAAAGCGGGCCGGACATCGTGACCGTGACGCGGTAGCCCTTGATGTCGGACTGCGCCTGGACGTTGATGATCGGGTCTGCGCCGGGGCGCGGCGGCAGGTCGACGATGGCGCGCTGGATTTCGTAGCGGTCGTTGCGGAAGGCGAGCGTGCCGCGCGTCGCCGAGACCCGTCCTGAGACGGTCGGGTCGTCAATCGGCCCGGTCACGCGAAGCTCGACCGAGCCGGTCATGTCCGCGAGGTTGTTGCGCACGACCAAAGCGTCCTGCCCGTGGATGGTCAGCTCCAGCGTCGTCGCCGCCGCGCCGAAGAGGCCGCCGCCCGCACTGCCGCCGACCGAAGAAGTGATGGGGGCCTCGCGCCGCGTCTCGATGATGTCGGCGAGGTCTATGTTCTGCGTCACCTCCATGCGCCGCAGGTTGACCGTGCCGCGGAAGCTGACGGCGTCGGGGTGGCCGAGAATCTCAAGGTTGAGGTCGGCGGTCGTCGGCAGCTCGCCGAGGAACGGCGGCAGCGTGACGAACGCGGCGGCGGGCGCGCTCACGCCTTCGCCGTTCAAACTGAAGCGGAACTGCGACGGCGAGAAGCCCGCGAGCAGCGCGCCGCCCGTCACCGAGAAGCGACCGCCGCCGAGCCGGCCCGTCAAGGTCTCGATG
>JALZHC010000163.1 GCA_030914105.1 Acidobacteriota bacterium | reverse complement strand
GTCTTGGCCTCCGCCTCGGCGCGCTCCTTGAGCGCCACGGCCTGGCCCCGCGCCTTCTCCATCAGTCCCCCGCCCTTCGGCTTCAACTGCTGACCGCCGCCGTTCCCATCCGGTCGTTCAGGCTCCATCGCAGACTCCTCGAATTTCTGATTTTAGATTTTGGACTGGCGATTCTGTTGAGTGCCCCGGCTCCGCGCCGGGCCGACGAATCAAAAATCGAAAATCAAAAATCTAAAATTTCCTAGATGCGGACGAACGAGCCGTCGTCGTTGAAATGGTTCGTGCCGCCCTTCGGCCAGTCGTAGAGCTTACCTGTGTTGACGACGACCTGGCCCTCGGCGTCGAGCTTCACCTCGGCGCGATCCATCGGGCGCGGCGCGGGGCCTTCAAAGTTGATGCCCTCGCTGTCGTACCCCGACCCGTGGCAAGGACACTTGAACTTGTTCTCGCTCGCCTTCCAGTCGGGCGTGCAGCCCAGGTGCGTGCAGCGCGCGTAGATGACGAAGAGCCGCTCGGTGTTCTTGACGACCCAGATGCGGTACTGCTGCTGCCACTTCGTGTCTACGCCGAGCGCGTAGTCTCCGGGGAAGCCGATGCGGAAGACGCTCGACGGCTCGAAGATGGCGCGCGGCAGGAAGAAGCGCAGGAACATCAAAAAGTCTATGGCGAGGAAGGAGAAGATGCTGCCCCAGACGATGCGCCGGCGGAGCTTGTTGACGGGAGGGTCGGGCGCGCTCTCGACGAGCGGCCCTGCCGGCGGCCTCGCGGCAGGCGGTTTGGCGGCGGCTGCCTTCGTCACTCCTTTGGCGACCGAAGGCGTCGGCGTCGAGATGGTCTTCGACGCGCCGGAGGCCGGAGTGGCGCGCGCGGCTGCGGGAGTGGCTGCGGGCACTTCCTTCGCGCCGTCGTCGCCCGGCGGCGCGGCTTCGGCGACCGTCCCCGCGGAGGCAATCTTCCCCGAAGGCGGCACGACCGTCCGCTCCTTCCTCGGCGCAGGCTCGCGCCGCACGCCCTCGCCTTCACGCCGCACGACGTCGCCCCTCGCGGCGGCGAGCAGGTCGCTCACTTTCGGCTTGTCCCCTTGCTCTTCGTTCGGCGTGCCGGATGCACTCTCGTCGGGCGGAGTCGGCTTGTCGGTCTGATCCACGCCGCGACCTCCCTTCAGGAATCAGCTTGAGACTTGAGACCTTTTCAAAAGCCGGGGCTGTCTGGGTGCAGCCACGCGCGGGCGGCACAGTCCACCGCATGAAGGGCCTCGTCATGGCCCGCCATCCCGCGCGTTGCTTCAAATGCTTTTGCGTGACATGAATGGCAGCCGCGCCAGCACAAAACGGATATAATGGTTCGGCTTCGACGCAATTTATACCCTTTCCGGCCCCCGCGTGGCAAGTGTTTATTTGTGACGATGAACACGGGGACGCGCGCGGCGGCGCGGGTTAAAATCCCCGCCCGCGTTTCCCGCGCACGCCCGCGAAGGACTGAAAAAAAATGGCCGACAGACCGCACGTCACCTTCTACACGAAGCCGGGCTGCCACCTCTGCGACGAAGCCAAGCGCGAGATTGCGCGCGCCGGCTGCGCGGGTCAGTTCACCTTCGAAGAGGTCAACATCCTCTCCGACCCCGAACTCCAAAGGCGCTACGGCACGGAGATTCCCGTCGTCCTCATCGACGGCACGCACGCCTTCAGACACCGCCTCACCGCCGAAGACTTCTGCCGCGCCATTCAGAAAGTACAGAACCGCGAGCGGTAGCGAGCGGGTACAAGAACTTATCCGCGCCCGCGCTCTGAAACGCGCACCCGCGAGGCTTCCGCTCGCGGTTCTGTAACCGCAGCGCCCGTCCTCAAGGCCCGAAGCGCCTTCGGTACTCGGTCGAGCTGATGAAGGCGCGAACCATCTCGGCGCGGCGGAAGTCGCCGCCGAACTGGTCGAGCTTGGAGAGCCAGAAGTTGTAGCCGTCGAAGCTCGCGTCGGGCGGGTCGTCGGGGTTGCGTCGGAGGTATCCGAAGTACTGCATCAGCACAAAGGCGCGGTCGAACTCCGCGGCCTTGAAGTCGGCATCCTCGGCGACGCGGCGCAGGACGGTGGCGCGCGTCTCAAGACCGGCGGCGAGGCGCGCGGCGAGGTCGTCTTGCTCGGCCTGCGTGAGCGCGCCGGGTGCGTTGGCGGCGAGCGCGGCGACATACTGCGCGGGCGTCTGGCCCGTCGGGTAGCGCGCGACGAAGTCCGCACGCGCGACGAACTCGTCGGCGAAACGCTGCTTGTTCTGCTCAAGGCGCGTCTGCCAGTCGCCCTGCCCGACGACGATGCCCTGGCCAATCTCCTGCGTCTCGCGCAGGAACTCGTCGAAGCGGACGGGGATGGGCGTGCCCGCGATGTTGCCGAAGGCGGCCTTGTGCAGGCGGTAGACGAGGAAGCCTGTCTCCTGAAATTCAATCGAGAGGAAGAAGGCCGCCGAAGTGTCCACGCGCTTGACGGCGCGGCACTGTGCGTCCGCGCCGCAGGACTCGATGTTGTTCGTCCAGAACTGGAGGCCCGACGCGTCCGGCTCGCGGGAGAAGAAGTCGAGGTAGTGCTGGCGGACGTAGAAGTCGGAGCGGTCGAGCGGATTCGTCGCGCTCGTCGCCGCGTCGTCTTCGACGATTGTGAGCACGGCGCTTGAGGGCGAGTCGAGCGAGCCGCGGCCAACGAGGTTGCTCAAAGTAAGGTTGACGGTCTCGTTGCCTTCCAACGTGTCGTCGTTCGAGATGAGCACGTTGAAGGTTTTGGTTGTGTCGCCGGGCGCGAAGTGGAGCGTGCCGCGCGCGGTCGTGTAGTCGCCGCGTGACGTGGCCGTGCCGTCGGACGTGGAGTAGTCAACGAAGAGGTCTGTCGCAGCGTCGCCCGCGCGCGCGACCGTGATGAGCGCGGAGCCGCTCTGCTCGCCGGCGCTGAAGGCCGCGGAGCTGAAGTGGACTGTGGCCGGCGTGGGCGTCGGCGCGGGCGGGAGGGCGGAGCCGTTGTCGATGAGGCTGTAGACCTTGCCTTCGCCGTAGCTGGCGACGTAGAGGTTGCCGGCCTCGTCCTCGCCGAAGGAGGAGATGCCGATGGGCGTGTCAATGAGGAGAGAACTCTGAAAGGTCGTGCCCTGTCGGGTCAAAGCCCAGATGCGGCCAGAGCAGAAGTCGCCGTAGAAGTAGAGACCCTGCATGCGCGGGAAGGCCGAGCCGCGATAGACGTAGCCGCCCGTGACGGAGCAGTCGCCGGAGCCGTGGCTGTATTCGACGACGGGCAGCGTGAGGCCCGTCATGTCGCAGGGGTTCGGGTTGAAACAGTGGAAGCCTTCCATGATGCGCCAGCCGTAGTTCTCGCCGCCGGGGTCGCCCGCGGCCTGGAAGTCAACCTCCTCGAAGCTGTCCTGGCCCACGTCGCCGATGAAGAGATCGCCGGTCAGGCGGTCGAAGCTGAAGCGCCAGGGGTTGCGCAGTCCGAGCGCCCAGATTTCGGGGCGGAAGCTTGTGCGCGAGACGAAGGGGTTGCTTGCGGGAACGGTGTAGGTGTACGGCCTGCCGGACTCGACGTTGAGGCGCAGGACTTTGCCGAGCAGCTCGCCGGGGTTCTGCGCGCGGTTGCCCGGGTCGCCGCCTGAGCCGCCGTCGCCCATGCCGACGTAGAGGAAGCCGTCGGGGCCGAAGGCGAGCTGGCCTCCGTTGTGATTGGCGAAGGGCTGGGCGATGGTGATGAGCTTCTGCTCGCTGGCGGGGTCGGCTGTGTCGGCATTCGACTGGCTGCGCTGGAAGCGCGCGATGACCGTGTCGCCCGCGGTGTTCGTATAGTCAACGTAGAAGTAGCCCTTCGAGGCGTAGTTCGGCGGGAAGGCCAGCCCCAAAAGGCCGCGCTCGCCGCCCGCGCTCAGGCGCGAGGAGATGTCGAGGAATGGTGTCGAGAGGAGCGAACCGTTTTTGACGATGCGGATTCTTCCGGGCTGCTCGACGACGAAGAGGCGGCCCGACCCGTCGGCAGCGTTCGTGATAACGTCCGGCTGCGTGAAGCCTGAGACGGGAGAGGCGAGCGCGAGCGTGGGCGGGTCGGTCGCGCCGAGCTGAGGCGTGAAGGTCGCCGGCTCCTGCGCGCGCGCGCGCCGGGCGACGAAAGACGCGAAGACGGAAAGACAAAGAACGACGGCGAACAGAAGCGCCGCGCCGAACCTCTTGCGGCCCATCACTCCCCTCCCCTTTTTCGTCGAACACCAAACCCCGGCGAGCGGCCCTCACGCGCGCGCGAAGTGAAGCGAGCGGGCCTTCTCTTCGATGATGGCGTAGAGCTGTTCGCGCTCCTGCTCGTCCGCCGACTGCCGGTAGGCGAGCAGGACTTCCTTCAACGACGCGAGTTCGCGGTACACTCCCGCGTCCTCAATTGGGGGCGTGAGATAAGAGACCAGCCCGGCGTATGAACGACGCCGCGCGATGGAACCCTCCGAGGGATTGTTGACGCTGTAAATATACACGTGCGGCAGCTCGCCTATCAAACGGTCGGGCCAGCACTCGCCCGACAATCCGACCTGCTTGCCCGGCATGAATTCGAGCGCGCCGTGCGTGCCCGTGTGGACGACGGCGTCGGCGCGGAAGATTTTTTCGAGGTAGGTGTAGAGCGCCGCGAAGCCGTGATGCGGCGCTCCGCCGCGCGACATCAAAAGCCGAAGGGGGTCGCCCTCGTAGCCAAAGGTCGGCTGCACGGCGACGAAGACGTTGCCGAGCTGCACGCCCTGAATCAAAAGCTCGCGCCCGAAAGTGCCCAGGCTGCCCGGAGCCGCGCCCCACTCCTTCTCAATCTCGGCGGCGTAAGGACACAGATTCAGGTACTCTTCAACCGTCATCCGGTAAGCGACGTTCGCCACCGCGCCGAAGCGCTCGGAGTTGCCGCCGAGCAGCATCTCGCGCAGGCGCTCGGCGTCCGAAGGGACTTCGACCGCGTAGCCTTCCGCGCGCAGGCGGCACAGAATCTCTTGAACGCTCGGAAACACGTCGAGGTCAGCCGCCGTGCCGATGTTCCCCTTGTTCGGCGGGAAGCAGAAGAGGACGAGCGCGAGTTTGACCAGACTCCGCTCCGCGTTCTGAAGTTGATTCCAACGCCGCAGCCGACGCGCCAAGCGGCGGCAACGCTCCTCGACCGCGACCGGCTCGAAGCCCTCCGCAGTCATCCCGCCGAAGACGAACGGCTCGGTCGCTCCGTCAATCTCCGGGATGGCGACCTGCATGCCCGCCTGAACGGGGTTCAGCCCCGTCCAGGACTCGCGCCAGGCCTCGACCGTCTGCACGTCCAGGCTCACAGCCGAGCGCAGCGGCACGTTCAGCTCCTGCAAAAATCCGACCGCCGCCTCGCTATCGTTCATCGCCGGCCCGCCCACGAAGCTGAAGCCTGTGAGCGACACGATCTGACTCACGCGAGATTTAGAGACGGGGTGACGGGGTGACGGGGCGACGGGGCGAGTCTTCGAGTGGCTTTCGGTCTCCCCATCACCACGTCTCTCCGTCTCTCTTTCTCTTCTTCTCCCCGTCTCCCCGTCGCCCCGTCGCTCCGTCTTTCCTCCGTCGTCAACGAAGAAGCGCGAGCAAGCGTCGCGGTTGTCCATGAAGGTCGAGATAACCGGGAGCGCGGCGAGACCTTCGCGCTCGACGGCGCGGATGAGGCCGTCGTAGTGCTTGCGCGTGCCGCTCACGACGTTCGTGCGCATGAGCAGGAGACCGACGGTGTTTGCGGGCACGAGCGGCGGCAGTCGAGCGCGCCTCGCGCGGCGTTCGTGCCAGCGCCGGTACGCCTCGAAGGTCTCGAAGATTGAGGGCGCGTCGGGGTGATAGATTCCGACCGCGGGGACTGTCTCCGGCGGCGGCACTTCGACCTTCGACAGATGCTCGTCGCCCGCGTAATGCTTCAGCGCGTAGAGCAGCATCGACGAGACGTTGGCGGGCGTCGGCTGGAGGAAGTAGCAGAAGAGATACAGGTAATTCTTCACGTCGCGCAGGCGGCCCGCGCCCGGCACGAAGCGCAGGAGCGCCGGCACGCGCTCGACGAGTTTCAGGTACTGCGTGTGCCTCGAACCGCTCCCGCCGCGCCGCCCGCGCGCCTGCTCGCCCATCCAGGCCCCGACGCTCTTGACCAGACGGCGCGCGCGCCCCTCGCCGCCTTCCTTAACGCCAGTGCCGCCGCTTCCCTTAATGCCGTTGAAGCCGCCTTCCAACGCGTCCGCGCCGCTCGCCTTCACGCCCGCGCCTTTAGTCTTCTCACTCGCGACGCCGCTTCCCTCGTCGGCCTTCGCACTTTCTTCGTCGCCGTCTTCCCTCGCGCCGCCGAAGCGCAGCTTCCCCATCCGCGTCCGGCGCATCAGCTCCGGCATGCAGTTGATGACGACGACAGCGCGGTGCCGCGCCTCGAAGCTTCGCAACAGCGGCAAGAGGCGCGCGGCATTCTCGCCGTCCGTGACGTGTATGACGAAGACGACCTCCGACCCGGCGAGGTCGCGTTCGACCTCCGCCCACTCACCTTCCGAGAGCGGCGCACCGAAGTTGTGCGCGGCGACGCGCAGGCCCGCGCCGTGGCGGCGATTAATCTCGTCCTCCGCCCGGCGCAGGGGCGCGAGCAGACTTGAACCGACGTAGAGAACCGTGGTCTTCATCTTCCGTAAAGAAGCGTCGTCTTCATCTTCGACTCAGGCGACTCCTTCAAGCTGATCTTCGAGTTCTGAAAAGACCTCTCTCAGTTTTTCGACCACCGACGCCTCGGCCTCCCAGAAGCCGCGCCCCTCGGCTTCCAGCAGACGCGCGACCAGAGAGCGCGCCGAGTGCGGGTTAAGCCGGCGCAGGCGTTCGAGCATCTCTTCGTCGAGGACGAAGGTGCGCGCCACCTCGTCGTAGACCCAGCCGTCAACCGAGTCCGTCGTGGCGCTCCAGCCGAAGGTGTTCGTAACGTGGCTCTCAATCTCGGCGACGCCGCGGAAGCCGTGGCGGAGCATGCCCTCGTACCACTTCGGATTAAGCGTCTTCGCGCGCGTCTCAAGGCGCACGGCCTCTTCGAGCGAGCGGACGCGCGCCTCGCGGCTCAACGCGTCGGAGAGGTAGATGGCCGGGCGTTCCCGCGCGTGGCGCTCGACGGCCTTCGAGACGCCGCCGAGGTACTCGAAATAGTGGTCAACGTCAGTGATGCCGATCTCGAACGAGTCAATAT
>JALZHC010000745.1 GCA_030914105.1 Acidobacteriota bacterium | reverse complement strand
GAAGTCAAACGGCGAAGCCGGACAGCGCGGCTCTCATCAATCATCCGATGATGAGAGCCGCGCTGTTTCTTATCCCGACTCTTTTGCCTTTTTACTTTTGTCTTCTTCAGAGTGCGCGCAGCAGCTCGGCCAGGTCGCCCTGCGCCACGTCGAGCTGGAGCTGTACCTCTTCGCCCTTCGTCGAGAGCTTCAGGTTGCTGAGCGCCGCCTGCGCGAACTTTCCCTTCTCGCCCGACAGGGAGATGAGGCCGGGGCCGACCTGCTGGAGCGCCTGCGCGGTGTTGTAGAGCTGCCTGGCGTCCGCAGAAGTCTGCGCGCGCAGCACCGTCGTCAGCGTGAAGCCCGCGCTCGTCTGCACCAGAGAGCCGTAGAAGGCGCGGATCGAGGCGACGGCGCGGTCAACGTTTGGCAGCCCCGTCTCCATCCCCGCGAACGCGCCCGCCGGGACGTTGCCCGCGAACGCGACGAGGCCGGGCGAGGTCTGCACGGAGTTGATGAGCGACTGCTCGACGTGGCCGTGTCCCGCCGCCGCGTCAATCGCGCCGCGCACAGCCGCCAGCTCGCCGACGGCCAGAGTGTTCCGGTCGAGCACGCAGACGGCCAGCTCGCCGACGTGCATCCGTGCCAGCCCGAAGACCTTTATCTTGTCGTTGACCGGGACGACGTAGACGGTCTGCCCCGCGTACTTCTGCTCCGAGAGGCTGCCCTTCGCCGCGACGCGCATGGCCGAGACGAGCGCGTCCGTACTGAACGTCCCGCGCGCGATGGCGACGGCGTTGCCGATCTTCGTCGCGCCCGACGGCAGCCGCTCGATGCGCACGCCGACAGTCACGTTGTCGAAGGCGCGCGCGTCAATCCCGGTGCGCGCCTTGAACTGCTCAACGTCGGCGTTCACTTGCGCGAGCCGCGCCTGGTCGGCGGCGAGCGCGCGCGGCACGACCTCCGTCAAAAGCGTCTTCAGGTCTGCCCGCAGCACCGCGTCCGACGCGGGCAGAGGGACGTTGACGCGCGCAATCGGCGTCGCGCCCTGCGCTCCCGAAGTCCGCGCGCCCGACGGGGAAGTGCCGCCCGCACTCTGCGCGTTTGCCGAGACCCCCTGCGCCAGCAGCAGCAGCGAGAGGGCCGAGGCGAAAAGAGTCCTTCTCATAAACCTCTCCATCCTACGTTTGTAGACCGGCGGACGCGCGCCCGCGCCCGAAAAATAGTCTGCGAAATTAAGTCCGACGGGAGAATCACGCGTCGCTCGGATGCGCGGCGCGAGCCGGGGGGTTGGCTCTTTCTGTTCAACGAGGGAGCATCCAACGGCGCTCCTCCGTTGCCCTTTCAAACTCTCTCGACCAGAAGCGCGATGCCCATCCCGCCGCTCACGCAGAGCGTCGCGAGGCCAAGGCGCGCGCCGCGCTTCTTCAACTCGTAAAGCAGGGTCGTCGTGATGCGGACGCCCGTGCAGCCGATGGGGTGGCCGAGCGCGATTGCGCCGCCGTTGACGTTCAGGCGCGAAGGGTCGAAGTGCAGCTCGCGGTCGCACGCGATGACCTGCGCGGCGAAGGCCTCGTTGAGTTCGACGAGGTCCAGGTCTTCGGGCGTGAGCTTTCGTCTTTCGAGCAGGCGGCGCACGGCGGGCACGGGGCCTAGCCCCATGACTTCCGGCGCGACTCCGGCGAACTCGTAGTCAACGACGCGCGCCAGCGGCTCGAACGCGCCGCCCGCATTCTTCAGAGCCTCCTCGCCGCAGACGACGACGGCAGCCGCGCCGTCCGTGATGCCGGAAGAGTTACCGGCCGTAACCGTGCCCTCTTTCGAGAAGACGGGCGCGAGCCTGCCGAGCGCCTCAATCGACGTGTCGGCGCGCGGGTGCTCGTCGCGCGCCAGGCTCGTCGGCTCGCCCTTCCTGCCTTTCAACTCGACGGGCACGATCTCTTCGTCGAAGCGCCCGCTCTTGATTGCGGCGGCGGCGCGCTGCTGCGTGCGCAGGGCGTATGCATCCTGCTCCTCGCGCGAGATTGCGTAGTCGCGCGCGAGTCGCTCCGCGGTCTGGCCCATGACGAGGCCGGAGAGCGGGTCGAGGAAGCCGTCGCGGTACATTCCGTCAACCAGCTCCGCATCGCCCATGCGCAGGCCCCAGCGCGCGCCCTCCGCAAGGTAAGGGACGCGCGACATGCTCTCGACGCCGCCCGCGAGCACCGCGCGCGCGCGGCCCAAAGTGATCTCCTGCGCCGCGAGGATGATGGCTTTGAGGCCGGAGCCGCACGCCTGGTTCACGGTGTAGGCGGGGACGGTTTCGGGGACGCCGGCGCGGTAGGCTATCTGCCGACCGACGTTCGGCCCCGCGCCCGCCTGCCGCGCGCAACCCCACACGACCTCCTGCACTTCGCCCGGCCCGAAGCCGGCGCGCTTCAGACTCTCCGCGGCGACGCGTGCTCCAAGCTCGGCGGGCGTCAGACCGGCGAGCGCGCCGCCGTAGCGACCGATGGGCGTGCGCACGGCACCGGCAAGGTAAACGTTCTCCATCCGGCGATCCTTAAGCCTCTGCGGTAAAACTCGTCAGTGATTTTTTCGTCCGGCGAAAGCTGTTTGATGTTAGCATACGCGCGCTCACCCGCGCGAACGCGACCCGCATCCGTCCACGTCCCGGCCCAGAGTTCAAGGCTTGCTGACCCGAACCTTGATGAGGAGAACCCTTATCAAACCTGAAGAGGTCGAGCGCGCACGGCTCCGTCTCGGCGAGCTGCTCGAAGCGCGCGGCGAGTGGTTGCTGCGCGAGAGTCGCGGCGGCAAGGTCATAGAGCTGCGCCGCGGCGAATGGGAGCTGCGCGCGTCTGCGTGCGCGCTGCTCTTCTCTTACTGGGGCGAGGCGGGCGCGCGCGTGTGGCG
>JALZHC010000744.1 GCA_030914105.1 Acidobacteriota bacterium | reverse complement strand
TGAAATACTGTGACCAGCGCATAGAGTTTGAACCGAATCTCCTTGACGAAAATCTGCGACGCGAAACGAACCGCCATTCTCGCGCACGAGCGCGCCGCGGCGCAACGTGCCGGAGGGCACGGCGCGCGAGGAGTTCTTCAAGAGCAGTGAGCGTCGGCGGTTAACAAAAGGGGCGCGGAGGCGCGGCTCAGGCGGGCGTCTTCGTTATCGGCTGGCCGAGCTTCAGCCATTCTTCGGGGCCATAGTTGAAGGTCAGGGGCGCGTTCATGAGGCTGCTTTCGACGGTGATTGATTCGGGCAGCCATTCGGCGTTGAGGCCGCCGCTCTGCGCGGCGACCGTGAGGCTTCGGATGTCGCCGACCTCCGCGCCTTCGAGAGTCAGAAAGTCCGTGCCGCCGCGTTCGAGCACGTCCCTGTAGTCGGCGTCGAGCGTGCTCTCAAGCGCGCACGTCCCGCCCTCAAGCGTGAACTTCACGCGCGCGTCCGTCCCGGCGAACTGCGCGTCGCGCGTCCTTATCGTCAGAAGATAAGCGGGCGCGGGCGGAGAGTCGAAGGGGTTGAAGCCGTTTCGCGCCAGCTCGTAAGACGCGCCGAAGTGTTCGTCGCCGAGAATCTCAAGGAGGTGCGGCACGGTTTCGACATCAACGATGACGCCGTCGATGTGCAGGTCGAGGTAGCTGCGAATCGGCGACTCGCGCTTGAGCACCCAGATGTAGACGAGCCGGAAGCTGTCGCCGCGCGCCTGCAAAGACTTCGCCGTCATGATTGACTTGAAGAGGCCGAACTTAACGTCTGTGAGGATGCTCCCGTTCGCGTAGGTGAAGCGACGCTGCCCGCCCCGCCGGAACGCCGACTCAACGTCGCGCGGCGAGTTCTCTTCGTCAATGCCGACGGCCACGCGCTCGCTCGCCTGTTCGTATGCGCAGAGCGCGTCGACGTGCGCGAGCGAGCTGACGGTGACGAGTACGGCCACGCCCTCGTAGGCCGTGTGGCCGGAGAAGTTGTCGAAGACCGTTCGGACAAACTCGTTGATGTCGAAGTTGGGCGACTTGATGTCGAAGGCGATGAGGGCGAGGTTGTAATTATTCGACTCGTCGGCGAGCATCGCCGCGAGGCCGCGCAGGTAATTAACGAGGCTGTGCTCCGGCGTGAAAGGGTTCGAGCCGGGCGTGCCGTGGCTCACGTAGAAGCGTTCGGGGCGCGCGGCGTCGAAGCAGATGTCCGGTTCGAGCGCGTTCGCGCCCGCCTTCAAAAAGTCCTCGGCCTCGCGGAGCGTGTTAGGGTTGTGCGCGATGATATAAAATTTTCGCTTCTGCATTGCGGCTCGTCCGGCGTGAGGCCGGCGGCAAACTTTCCGGCGAAGGGATGGAAGAGCGCCAGCGGCTGACCCGCTTCCGACAGCGCGCTTTATATGCCCGCGCGTTTTAACTGTCAAGCTATTCTGAGAATGAAGAGAATCCTCATCGTCGGCGGCGGCATCGGCGGTCTGTCGGCAGCGCTGGCGCTCAGGCGCGAGGGCTTCGAGCCGCAGGTCTTCGAGCAGGCCCCGGCGCTTCTGGAGGTCGGCGCGGCAATCGCCGTCTGGCCGAACGCGATGCGCGTCTTGCGGCGGCTCGGTTTGGGCGACGCGTTGATGGAGCGCGGCGGGCTTCTCAGACACGCGCGCTGGATGGGCCGCGACGGGAGAGTCTTCAACCACTTTCCGTTTCCCGACGAAGACCTCCCCGGCGTCGCGCTCCACCGCGCAGACTTGCAGGGCGCGCTGCTGCGCGCGCTGCCCGCCGACTCCGTCCATCTCGGCAAGACGTTCGAGCAGTTCACAGAGGAGCGCGGCGAGGTGCGCGCGCGCTTCGACGGAGGCAGCGAGGTCGCGTGCGACGTGCTCGTCGCGGCGGACGGCCTGCGCTCGCGCGCACGCGCGCAGATCGTCGGCGACGGCGCTCCGGTCTACAGAGGCTACACGGTCTGGCGCGGCATCGCGCGGCTCGAACACACTTCGCTTGCGCCCGACACCGCGTCGGAAGTTTACGGCGCGGGCCGGCGCTTCGGCATCGGGCCGGTCGGGATGGGACGCACGGGCTGGTGGGCGACGGCGAACGAGCCGGAGGGTACGGCGGAAACGCCTTCGGAGCATCAGAAGAAATTACTGAAACTCTTTGACGGGTGGTGCGCGCCCGTCACCGAACTCATCGAGGCGACCCCTTCCGAGACGATTCTGCGCAACGCGACCTACGACCGCCCGCCCGCCGCACGTTGGGGCGCGGGCCGCGTCACGCTCCTCGGCGACGCCGCCCACCCTCTGACTCCGAACTTCGGTCAGGGCGGCTGCATGGCGATTGAAGACGCAGCCGTGCTCGCCAAGTGTCTCTCGAAGTACGAGGATGCCGCGCACGCCCTTCGCGCTTACGAGGCACACAGGCGCACGCGCACCGCTCGCATCGCGCGCTACTCTCTGCTTTACGGTGCGGTCGGACAGTGGCAGAGTCCCACGGCGGTCGCCTTGCGCGCGCGGCTTCTCGCGTCCGTGCCGGAGTCTGTGGGGAGGCGGCTCCTGCGTCTAATCTTCGACTACGACGCTTGCGCGGCGGAAGTCTGAGGGTCGGTCGCGGGGCGGCTGAAGGCGCGTTGCGGCGCGCGCGGGCGTGATGTAACATCGGGTCAATTCAAACAAGCCGTGTGACCAGAAACCAGCCGGAGGGAAAAGATGAGCGACCTTTTGAACGCGCCCCTGTCGGACGTTGACCCCGTAATCAGCCGCGCGATTGACGACGAGGTGCGCCGGCAGGCGGAAGGCTTGGAGTTGATCGCCTCGGAGAACTTCGTCAGTGAGGCCGTGCTCGAAGCGATGGGTTCGGTCTTCACGAACAAGTACGCG
>JALZHC010000162.1 GCA_030914105.1 Acidobacteriota bacterium | reverse complement strand
CCGCCGCTCTGCGCGGCGGTCAGGTCGGAGAGTAGTAGCAACATTGACAAAGCCGCTACGGCCTTTACGACTTTCATCTACGCTCGAGGACTATCCCCAGCCCGCTTGTAAGGTAAGTTGTTTAAGAATACTAGAGAAAGGATACCTGCAGACGGCATTAACGTTGTTTTGATGAAGCAAGAATTATGCCTCATGCCCGGCCTCGGTTAAGTGGTTGAAATTTTTGGAGCGGCCCGGCGTGCGGGCGTCGGTAATCCGATTTTTTGAATCCGGTTTCTACGATTCTATGGATTTTATACAGAGCCTTCAGGCGGCCACTGAAGGCGACGTCTGAAGGCGGCGGGAGCAACCCCGCGCGCGCCCTCGCGAGTCGCGAAGGGCGCGAAGGCACAGACGCCGCGACGTGCGTTGCGCGCCGGGTTCTACGCCGACGCGGCGGCTCAAGCAGCGCCGTTCAGATTTTTCCAGGATTTCTTTCTTCAGTCGCCTTCCCGGCTCGGATTTCCGGCATCCATGTTCTATAATCCGCGCGTCAAAATCTCGGACGCCCTTACTTGCCTTTGGACGCCCTTGCCCGAAATATTCCACCAGCCGGATTGATTTGAAAGGGGACTTTAAGTTCATGAGAGAGGTACTGGCTTTTTTCCTCGCGGCGGCCATTCTCTGCACCGCCGCGTCGGGGCAGACGACCGCGCCCGCCGAGCCGCAGAACCAGCAGCCGGACGAGGATGTCGTCCGCATCACCGCGCAACTGATTCAGGTGGACGCCGTCGTCACAGACAAGAGTGATCAGATCATTCCGGACTTGAAGCTCTCCGACTTCAGCGTCTACGAGAACGGCAAGCGGCAGGAGTTGCAGTTCATCGAGTACGTCGGCGCTGACTCGCAGCCGAGAGTCGAGGGCAGCGTCACGGTCGCCGGTCGCACGGTCGAGCCGGAGGTGGCGCGCAACGTCTCGGCGCGCGACCTGCGCCGCGTCTTTGCCTTCGTCGTTGACGACCTGACCATCCCGCCGGCAGACCTGACGAACGTCCGCTCGATGCTCACGGACTTCGTGGACAAGCGGATGGTCGAGGGCGACCTGGTGGCAATCGTGCGCGTGGTCGGCGGCGTCGGCGTGCTCCAGCAGTTCACCTCCGACAAGGACTTACTGCGCCGCGCCATCGCCGAGCTGACGCCGCGCGCGCACCCCTACTCGGCCTTCAACAACTTCGACGACGTGGCCCGCTCCGACAAGCCGCCCCAGCCTTTGGGCAGCGGCGGCGGCGAGATCGGGACGAGCAGCGAGACCGCCAACCGCCCCCCCGGCATCAACCTGACCGCGCCCGGCAGCGCCATGGATGAGGACGCGACCGTCGACGGCTACACGAGCGGCGCGCGCGCCCTCGCGGCGCTCGCCATCACGGGCGGCGTCGTTGACAGCATGAAGCCTCTGCCGGGTCGCAAGAGCCTGGTCTTGATCTCCGGCGGCATGCCCGCCTTCGACTCGGTGCGCTCGCAGACCACGATCAACGGCAGCCCGGTCGCCATCCAGGAGGCGCGCTCGCTCAGCAACAACGTTGACTACCTCATCAAACAGCTCACGGACAAGGCCGCGCGCGCCGGCGTCGTCATCAACACGCTGGACGTGCGCGGGCTGTCGGCCAACAGCGGCGTCTCGCGCTTCACAGACCCAGGCAACGAGGCCAAGAGCGGGCTGGGGAGGTTCGACGAAGGCGGCGCGACCTTCGGGCGCGCGCCCGACATGGCGCAGTTCGACAACGTCAAGCTCGACTCGCTGACGGGCCACCAGGGTCTCCAGGCTCTCTCCGACGCGACCGGCGGCGTCTCGGTCGTCAACACCAACAACTTCCGCGAGGGACTCGAACGCGTCGTGGGCCGCAGCAGCTACTACCTCCTCGCCTACAGGCCGAGCGAGCCGTTCGACGGCAAGTTCCACAAGCTTCAGATCAAGGTTGACCGCCCCGGCGCTCACGTCTACACGCGCGTCGGCTACGTGGCGACGCCGGACTCGGCGGCGCAAGGGACGCCGACCAAAGAGCAGGCCATCATCAAGGCCGCGATGGCTCCGCTCGCCAAGCGCGACGTGGACGTGTCCGGCGCGTTCCAGTATCGGTTCATCGCCAACAACAACGCGGCGATTGACGTTGACCTGCGCGTGGACGCCGGCAAGCTCAACTTCAAGCAGGAGGCGGACGGCAAGTATCACACGACGCTCGACGTGGTCGGGTTCGTCGTCAACCGCATGGGCCAGACCGGCGTCGGCTTCAGCGAGACGGTCAAGGCCGCGCTCACGCCCGACGAGTACAAGCGCGCGCTCACGAGCGGCATCGGCTACACGGGGCACGTCGAGCTGCCGGCAGGCGTCTACCAGTTGCGCGTCGCCGTGCGCGAGACCGACACGGGCAAGCTCGGCTCTTTGTCGAAGTACCTCGAAGTACCCGACATGAGCAAGAAGCGTTTCACCATGAGCAGCGTCTTCCTGCACGCCGTAGAGCCCGCGGCGGGCTCGAAGGCGCAGCCCGCCCCGCTCACGGCGCTGCGCCAAATCTCGCGCAAGAACGACCTGCGCTACAGCGCCGTCGTCTACAACGCGAAGCTCGAAGGCGGCAAGCCGCAGCTCAACGCGCAGCTCACCATCAGCCGCGGCGACCGCGTCATCTTCCAGGGGCCTGTGCAGGGCGTTGACATCCGCGGCGGCGACGCCTCGCAGATCGTCAAGGTCGGACAGATCGGCATCTCCAAACTCGCGGCGGGCCGCTACGTGCTGACGCTCGCCGTCACCGACACGCTGGCCGACAAGAAGACGCCGACGCTCGTGCGCAGCATAGACTTCAGCATCGTTGACTGAAGCCGCGAGGCCCCGCGCAAGACGAGGCCCGGAAGCGTCGCGCGTTTTTCAGCCGCGCGCCTGTCCACTCAATTGGAAGGGCGTCCATCCGTTTGGATGGACGCCCTTAACTTTCTTTCGCCCCGCGCTCTCTCATGTCGCGCGGACGCGCAGGCGCGCGACACGCGAACGGACGGTCGGAGTTTATTCGATAATTCAAATTTTTGAATACGAAAAAATGAATAAATGCCGCCCGCGTGTTCGACTCTCCATTCGGGGCCGCGGGCTTGACCGTCCGGGGTGGCGAATATAGCGGAAATCCGGCCATATTCTGCCTTTCGCCGCTCGCGCGGCGGACACCTGGCCGCGACGCCGCCCTTGGTATACGCCTTGCTTTTTATAGGCCCTCAGTAATGCAAAGCCCCCGAACTCAGGCACTGAAATTTTGAATCAGAAGGCTCAAACTGTGTATTCCCTTGAGGCCACTTCGACGGCCCACAGGCTTCGGTGCCCGCAAAGGCTTCGGCTTCGTCTCGCATGTCGCGCCGCCGAAGCTCATGATGTTGAAATAATCACGGGGAGGCCAGGGGGGAAAACTTTGCTCCGCTGCCTCTCTCTTCAACCGACGGAATCAGGAGGGTTCGTAATGAGTAAGTCTTTGAAAGCTAGACTGTCCGCTCTGTTTACTGTGTGGGCGCTAGTCATTCTACCTCTCTCCGCCGTGCCCGCGATGGCTCAGGCCACGACCGGCACGCTGAGAGGTGTTGTCGTAGACCCTAACGGCGGCGTCGTCGTCGGCGCGACCGTGACGGCGAAGAACGAGGCGACCGGCACCACGACGCAGCCGGCCACCACCAACAACGAGGGCGTCTACGAGTTCGCCTCGCTGCCGCCCGGCTCCTACACGTTGACGGTCGAGGCCGCCGGCTTCAAGCGCTCGGCCAACACGGGCGTGCAGGTCAAGGCCGGCATCGTCAACCCGTTCGACGCCAAGCTCGAAGCGGGCAACGTCGCCGAGACCGTCACGGTCACGGCGAACACCGAGGAGGTCGTCCAGCGCGAACAGTCGCAGATTTCGACGACCGTTGACACGCGCAAGGTCGAGGAGCTTCCGTCGAACGCGGCGGCCAGCGGCCTCGACACCCTGGCGCTCCTGGCCCCCGGCGTCTTCCCCACCAACAGCGGCGGCGTGAACACCAACGGCACGGGCCTGAACGTCAACGGAAACCGCGCCCGCTCGAACAACTTCCAGATCGACGGCTCGGACAACAACGACCTCTCGGTCGCCGGCCCGGCTCTCTTCGTTGACAATCAGGATCAGATTCAAGAGCTGCAGGTCATCACCAACAACTTCTCCGCGCAGTACGGTCGCAACCAGGGCGCGATCATCAACTACGTGACCAAGGGCGGCGGCAATGAGGTTCACGGCTCGGCCTTCGAGTTCCACCGCGACAACCGGAACCTCAACAGCCTCGACAACATTGAGAAGCGCGGCGGCCAGACCAAGCCGAACCAGAGCCTCTTTAACGTCTTCGGTGGCACCGTCGGCGGCCCGCTCCCGCTGCCGCGCTTCGGCGAGGGCGGCAGGTCATGGCTGAGCGGCAAAGACCGCTTCTTCTTCTTCGTCACCTACCAGGGCGTGCGCAACCCGCAGTCGGTCACGCTGCGCTCCGGCTCTTACGCCTTCCTGCCCTCGCAGTTCCCGCTCTTGCAGGCGGCCTTCCCCGGCAACGCCGTGGTCAACGCCATCACGACGCAGAGCGTCTTCGCCGTCCAGCCGGGCGCGCACCCGCGCACCGACGTGTCGAACCCGTTCGCCACCGTCGTCCTGAACGGCCAGAGCTTCCAGGTCGCTCAGCCTGAGTACAGCATCAGCGAGCCTTTCAAGGAGACCGACTACAGCGCCCGCTTCGACATCAAGGCGTCGAACAAGGACAACATCTCGTTCCGCTACCTGCACCAGAACCAGAACTTCGCCAACATCCTGGCGCAGACCAACGGGTTCACGGGAGACCTCCCGGCGGGCAGCAAGAACTTCGGCGGCATCTGGACGCGCACCATCACGCCTTCAATCGTCAGCGAGGCGCGCGTCTTCTACCAGAGGATCGGCGTCGAGTTCGGCGGCGGCTGTAACGCGACCGCCCCAGGCTGCATCCCCGGCCCGCTCGAGATCGGCTCGACCTACACCAACATCGGCCTGCCGGTGGTCAGTGGTCGCACGCTCCAGAGCATCGGCCCGGCGACCAACCTCCCGCAGGGGCGCATCGGCAAGGTCTACCAGTTCGCCGACAACCTGACGTGGCTGCACGGCAAGCACTCCTTCATCCTCGGCGGGGAGTTCAAGCACCTCTCCGAGGTCTCGCCCTTCCTGCCGAACTTCAACGGCGCGTTCGCCTACAACTCGGCGACCCGCCTGATCAACAATGCACCGTCCTCGATCAGCCTGACCGTCGGCGACCCGACGCTCGCGTTCACCGAGAACGACCAGTATTACTTCGTGCAGGACGACTTCAAGATTCGTCCCAATCTGACCTTGAACCTCGGCGTGCGCTACGAGTACACGGGCCAGCCCATCAACATCCTGAGCCGGATTTCCCAACAGCGCGAGAGCAACGCCTCGACGGCCTTCTTCGATCCGTCGCTGCCGCTCTCCGTCCGCACGGTGCCGAAGGTCGCGGCTGACAAGAACAACTTCGCGCCGCGCGTCGGCTTCGCCTACTCGCCCCACTTCTGGAAGAACTTCCTCGGCGAGGACGCCACCGTCATCCGCGGCGGCTTCTCGATAGCCTACGAGCCGGCCTTCTACAACATCCTGGGCAACGTCCAGGGTTCGGCCCCGTTCTCGGCGGCCATCGCGCTCGGCACCGCCAACGCGCTGTCGTCAACGACGAACTCGCCGCTGCCGCTGCCGGGCGGCACGGCCACCGGCAACGTGATCAGGAATGCGGCCTCGGCTTCGGGCGTCCTGCCGCTCGGCAAGCTCGACCCGCGTTTCCTGTCGCAGACACAGGTCGCGCCTGACTTCCACTCGCCCTACTCCGAGCAGTGGTCTCTGGGCGTCCAGCACCAGTTCGGCAGGAACAACGTCGCCGAGGTGCGCTACGTCGGCACGCGCGGCGTCGGGCTGTTCCAGAACGTCAACGGCAACTTCTTCGTCGGGCCGCTCGTCAACGGCATCAAGAACTGGTTCGGCACCGGGGTTGACATGCCGTCGTTTGCCAACCTCCTGCCTCCGGGCACGACCGCGCAGGTCTGCAAGGACAACCCGGCGACGCCCTTCGTCAACGAGTCGACCTGCAACCAGCGTCTGCTGCCGCAGGCCGGCATCACTGTGCGCCAGAACTCGGCCTTCTCGATCTACCACTCGATGCAGTCGCGCTACAACGGGCGCTTCTTCAACAACGCGCTGAGCCTCGGCGCGGCCTACACGTTCAGCAAGACGATTGACAACGCCAGCGAAATCTTCGGCTTCGACATCGCCTCGCCGAACGCGCAGAACCCGTTCTGCGCCGTCACCTGCGAGAAGGCGCGCTCGCAGATCGACCGCCCGCACGCGCTCTCGCTCAACTTCATCTACGACATTCCGTTGATGAAGGAGCAGCGCGGCGTGATCGGCCACCTGCTGGGCGGCTGGCAGGTCAACGGCGTGTACGTCCTCACCAGCGGTGAGCCTTACACTCCGGGCCAGTTCTTCAACGGCAGCATCTACGGACTCGGCAACGCCTACCTGACTTCGGGCGACCGCCCGTTCAGCGGCAACCCGAACGCAGACCCGCGGCTCGTCGGCATCAGCCAGCTCGACGCCGCCCTGCTCTTCGGTTCGCCGGTGACGAACATCAACGGCTTCTACTCGATGAACGAACTCAACTCGACGGGCAACGCCGTGCCGGTCACGCCCAACGACGTTCGCTTCATCGTGAACACGCCCAACGCGGCGCGCATCTTCGGCACGCCGTTCGGCTCCGCCGGGCGTAACATCCTTCGCGGGCCGCGACTCAACCAACTGAACGCGAGCCTCTTCAAGAACATCAAGGTCACGGAGCGTGTGAGCCTTCAGCTCCGCGGCGAGGCCTACAACGTTCTTAACCACCCGAACCCCGGCTACGGCGTCAACCAGGCCGGGTACCTGCCGGACTTCTTCGTGGAGGACGCAGGCGTTGCGGGTTCGAACTTCGCCGACCGCGGCGACATCGAGCTGGCGCGCCGCGTCATCCAGGTCGGTCTGCGCATCGTCTTCTAGCCTGAACAAGGCCGGAAGGCACTTTGCGGGGAGAGCCGCTTCGGTTGGCTCTCCCTTTTTTTATCCGCGCGCTTCTGAGGCAGCCGGCCCGGACGCCCCGACCACCCGGCCACGCGTGAAAGCGGGAAAGGG
>JALZHC010000743.1 GCA_030914105.1 Acidobacteriota bacterium | reverse complement strand
GGCGCGGAGGCTTGAGCCTTGAGACGGCAGCCTTCGAGATTTCAGATTTGAAATTGTTTTTCTCCGCGCCCCCTCTGCGTCCTCTGCGCCTGTGGCGGTGAACTCTACAAGCTCTATGCTCAAGATTGAATAGCCGTTGGCGAACGTCTCTGCCGCCGCGGTCGTATTGAGAATCGTGCCGAACGAGCTTGAAAACGAAACGCTGCCCGTCGCGCTGACCGTCGCTGGCTTCGACCCGTCGGGCGGCGCCGGCGTGGTCGCCGACGTGAAGACCTTCACGGCCTTCGGCTGCTTCGCCGCCGCCGCCGTCACGTCGCTCACGTTCCAGAACACGACGGGCGTCTACGGCGCGGCGCACCAGAGCGCCGACGCGGTGCGCGCGCAGGTGCTCGCCGTCGCCGAAGATTTCAAGGTCGCGGGCGCGAAGACGGGGATGCTGCCGACGCGCGAGACGGTCGCGGAGGTCGCGCGTTTGTTTCGTGAAATGAACTTGCCCGCGCCCGTCGTTGACCCGGTCGTGCGCTCGTCGAGCGGTCACGATTTGATAGACGGCGGGGCGCTCGATGCGTTAAAAAGGGAGCTGCTTCCGCTCGCGCGCGTCGTCACGCCGAACCTTTCGGAGGCCGAGGCGCTGACGGGACTGCGAGTGCGCGACGAGCGCGGGATGCTCGAAGCCGCGCGCGCGTTGCGCGAGATGGGCGCGCGCGCCGTCCTCGTCAAAGGCGGACACCTGGACGGCCCGCCGCTCGACCTGCTCGACGACGGAGGCCGCGTCCGTACATTCTCAGCCGAGCGCGTCGAGACGGACGCGACGCATGGCACGGGCTGCACGCTCTCCGCGGCCATCGCCGCGTGCCTCGCGCGCGGCCTGTCGCTTGAAGAGTCGGTCGGGGCGGCCAAGCGCTTCGTCACCGACGCCATCCGCCGCGCGCCGCGCCTGGGTCGCGGGCGCGGCCCCGTCAATCACGCCGTCGCCGCGCGCTTCTGACTCGCGCGCCGGGCCGCCGGCCAGCGTTCAAAAACCATGCCAGCGTTCAAAAACCATGAGAGACAAAAACAGAAACTCGTTCTCGTCAATCGCCACCTCCTCAATCGCCGCAGCGCTCGCGGCCCTGCTGTGTCTCGCGTCGGCGCACACTTGCGCGGCGCAGGGCGATCTTGCGGGCGGCGTCGGCGTGCTCGCCATCCAGCCGAAGCGTGAGCGCGCGGTCTCGACCGCGAAGCCGAAGCCGCTCGTCGTCAAGCGCGGGCCGAAGGCGACGAAGAACGACCGCCTGCTCGAAGCCGCCAGCAAGGGCGACGCGGGCGCGGCAGCCAACCTGCTCAAGGAAGGTGCGGACGCCAACGCCAGGTCAGACGAGGGCTGCGCCGCGCTCGTCTACGCCGTCGCAGGCACAGACAAGGCAGCCGCGCGAGAGCTGCTCGCCAAAGGCGCGGACGCCAACGCCAAGTGCACGGACGGCGTGACGGCACTCATGGTCGCAGCCGAAACCGGCGACGCGTTGACGGCGCAGGCGCTCGTAGACCAAGGCGCGGACGTGAACGCGAAGGCCGCGGACGGGCGGACGGCTCTTATCTTCGCCGCGTCGAACGGCCAGCTCGCCGTCGTGCGCGCGCTACTTGCCAAGGGCGTCGACGTGAACGCGGCGTATAAGGACGGTCGGACGCCGCTGGTCTTCGCGGCGGCCAACGGCCACGCCGACATCGCCGCGGAGTTGATCGCGAAGGGCGCGGACGTGAACGTGCGCCCCGAAGGCGGCTGGACGCCGCTCTTGTGGGCCTGTTGGATGAGTCAGGCCGACGTGGTGAAGCTCCTCGTCGCGAAGGGCGCGGACGTGAACGCGCGCGACAAGGACAACGACACGGCTTTGATGAAGGCCGCCACGCAGAAGATCGCGTTTCCCGGTCAGGCGAGCAGGCAGGCCGACGACCAGTTCCAGAAGGACGCGGCCATCGTGCAGATGCTCATCGCCGGGGGCGCGGACGTGCGCGCGCGCGGCAACAACGGCGGCACGGCCCTGCTCTTCGCCGCCTCGCGCGAGGGAGATGACAGCATCGTCCAAGCCCTCATCGCCAAGGGGGCGGATGTGAACGCGAGCAACGACCTCGGCGTGACGCCGGTCATCGTCGCCGCCGCCAACGGTCGCATCTCCACGCTCGACGCACTCTTCGCGCACGGCGCGAACGTCAACGCGCGCACGCCCAAGGGCTACACGGCCCTCATCGCCGCCTCCAGCAGCGGGCGGCCCAACACCGTCCGCCTCCTCCTCGAACACGGCGCGGACGTGAACGCCAAGTACGAGGACGGTCGCACCGCTCTCGTCTTCGCGCAGCAGAACGGCCAGGCGCAGGTGGTCGAGATTCTGAAGGGCGCGGGAGCGCAATAAGGCCGTAAATAGTCAATCGTAAATCGTGAATAGTGTTTGAGCCGCCGCGGGGCCTGCGACTTCGTCACACGGGCCGGCGGCGGCTCGGTCTTTCTATTTACGATTTACCATTTACGGTTCTTCTATCGTCACCTTCTCCATCACAACTTCTTTGACGGGCCGGTCGCCGGGGCCGGTCGGCGCGGTGGCGATCTTATCAACGACATCCTGGCCTTCGATGACGCGACCGAACTTGGTGTAGGAGGGCGGGAGCGGGTAGTCGGCGTGCATGATGAAGAACTGCGAGCCGTTGGTGTTCGGGCCGGCATTAGCCATCGCCACAGTCCCCTTCGTGTACGGCCCGCGGTAAAGGTCGGACGAGCGGTTGATCTCGTCCGCGAAGCGCCCGCCCCAGGCCGACTGCCCGCCGCGGCCAGTGCCCGTCGGGTCGCCGCCCTGAATCATGAAGCCGTTGATGACGCGGTGGAAGATGACGCCGTCGTACTTGCCTG
>JALZHC010000742.1 GCA_030914105.1 Acidobacteriota bacterium | reverse complement strand
GCGTCGAAGCGCGCGTAGATTTCGTCCGCGCCGAACTCTTTCACCAACTCCTCGTGGCGCGCGAGTATCTTCTCGACCTGCACCGGGTAGTAGGCGAACAACTCAGTCGCGGTATCAATCGCGGTCAAGCCGCCGCCGATGACGACGGCGGGCAGGCGCACTTGCAGGTTGGCGAGCGCGTCGCGCTTGAACGCGCCGGTCAGTTGCAGCGCCATCAGGAAGTCGGACGCCTTGCGTATGCCGCGGATGAGGTTGTTCTTCATCGAGACGAGCGTGGGCTTGCCCGCGCCGGTCGCCACCGCGATGTGGTCGAAGCCCAACTCCCAGGCGTCTTCAATCCCCAGAGTGCCGCCGAAGCGCACGCCGCCGTAGAAGCGGAAGCGTTCGCGCCGCGCCAGAGTCAGGTGCATCAGCGTGAGAAAATTCTTGTCCCACCGAACGGTGATGCCGTACTCCGACACGCCGCCGAAGCCGGCCAGCACGCGCTCGTCCAACTCCGTCGTTATCGCGCCGTACTCGCGCACGGCGCGCGGGACACGCCGGCCGCCGCCGCCCGTCAAGCCCGACTCCAGCGGCTCTATCTTCAGCCCGTCGATGCCGACGACGCCGAAGCCCTCGTTCAAGAGGAAGTGCGCGAGCGTGTAGCCCGCGGGCCCGAGGCCGACGACCAGCACGTTCTTGCCGTTGTAGGGGAGCGCGTAAGGGCGCTTCGCGTTGAGCGGGTTCCAGCGCGTGAGCAGCCCGTAGATTTCGACGCCGAAGGGCAGCGAGAGCACGCTCGTCAGCACGCCCGTCTCGGCCTGCGGGATGTTGACCGGCTCCTGCTTCTGGAAGATGCACGACTTCATGCAGTCGTTGCAGATGCGGTGGCCCGTGCCCGGACACATCGGGTTGTCGATGACGACGACGGCGAGCGCGCCGATCGGGTCGCCGTCGCGCTGGAGGACGTGCATCTCGGAAATCTTCTCGTCGAGCGGGCAGCCCTTGAGCGTGATGCCGAGCGGGTTTCGCTTGAACGAGCCGTCGCGCTCCTTCAGGCCCTTCGAGCAGGAATCCTTGTCGCGCTCGTGGCAGTAGAGGCAGTAGTTGACCTCTTCCAGAACCTCGCGCGGCGTGTAGCGGCGGTCTGTGAGCTTGAAGCCGTCGCGCCGCCGAAGGTTCTTGTCGAAGCCGCGCATCAGTTCCGGAAGCTCCGCTTCGGGGCGCTCAATCTGTACGAGGTGCTCGTAGTTCAGAGGGTGCGGGAAGCGGAAACTGACCCAACCACGCACGCGCTCGTGCGCGTCGTGCCGGAGCGCGTGCGCCGCCGCCCAAGCTTCGAGCAGGCGGAGCGACGCGCGCACGAACGCGCGGGTCGGCTCTTCATCTTGCTCGCCCTCACGCCACGCCGCGAGCGCGCTCTCCATCTCTGTCCCGGCAACCTTAGTCCGCGCCGCCTCGGCCTCGCGCGCACGCTCTTCAGACCACTCCTCTTCGCGCCGCACGACCTGCTTCGGGTAGTTCTTCTCCCAGCCGAGCAGGCGCACGGCCATGCGCGCCACGCCCAGCTCGCGGTCGTCGGCGAGCGTGTCGGCGAAGGCCGCGTGCCTGAGCGCCTCGACGGCTGCGTCCGCCGACTCGGCGTCAATCATGGCCGCCTTCTCGGCGGGGAAGCTCTTCGTCGCGCGGCGCTGCACGAACTGCTTGAACTGGAAGACCGGGTCTTGCGCCGTGATGCTCTCGGCCAGATCCTTGCGCTCGCGCTCGATGCCAAACAGTCGCGCGACGAAGCCCGAGAGGTGCGGCGCGGCGGCGATCAGGAGGTCGGATTCGGCCTTCGTGCCCCGGACGTTCTCGCCGCGCGAGGCGATGTAATCCATCAGCGCCGAGTGGAGCGCCGCGTCTGCCTGCCCGACCTCGGCGTAGAACGCCTCGGCCAAGTCGCGCAGGCGCGAAGGGCTGTAGAGGTCGCGGTAGGCGAACCCCTCTACGCCGAGTTGGAAGTCAGTAGGTGCTGTGGTGTCGCCGGGGGTGTCAGGAGCCGCGCTCGCGCTCGGCTCGATGATGAGATTCTGTGCCATTCGACTGTTCGGCCCTCGTAGAGCTTTCTCAAGACGGGGAGCGATTTCCGTGAACGCGCCGGAGGGAAGCGCGCCCTGCACGTAAGTATAACAGGCGCGCGCCCGCGCCCGGAAGACGCGCCGCCCCCGCCCCGCATTCTGCCCCACACGCACGCGCTCGCGCCGTGACACCCGTCACACCTCAACGCGCCTCGCAGACATGACGACGGCTGCGCTTGCCTTCAACGCGCGGCGGCATTTATAATCGCTCTGTTTTCGGCGCTATGGTGTAGTTGGCTAACACGCCGCCCTCTCAAGGCGGAGACCGCGGGTTCGAGCCCCGCTAGCGCTATAACCCACCCACAATTAAATACCTATGCGAGACAGCAACGCTCGCAAGAGCGCCTTTCTGGGCATGTCTCACGGGACAGCCGCTGGCCGGCTGAGAAAGATGCTCCTATTCCACCTCCTGCAAAAGCATGGCGAGAACTTCTGTTTCAAGTGTTCGGAGACAATTGAGACCGCCGACGAACTAATCATCGAGCACAAGCGGCCGTGGGAAGGCATCAGCGTCGAGCTGTTTTGGTCTTTAGACAACATAGCCTTCTCACATCGCGCCTGTAATCTGCCGCACAGGAACAGGCGCAACGGTGAATGGAGGCGGAAGGTCGGCCCCGAAGGCACGGCTTGGTGCAGAAGGTGTAAAGCATTTCTGCCTGTCTCGGCGTTCAGCCGTCACGCCCGGCGCTGGAATGGGTTGCAGCCGTGGTGTAACGGCTGCTACGAGCGGCGAAGGAGACAGTCTTGAGTCTCTTCCGCTCGAAAGGCCCTTATGAGTATGAAGG
>JALZHC010000161.1 GCA_030914105.1 Acidobacteriota bacterium | reverse complement strand
GTCGCGGACGGTCTCGGCGAGCGTGCGGAAGGTGAGGCCGGCGCGGATGGCCTTGTCGCAGTTCGCCGCGAGGAAGCAGCGGTGCCCTTCGTCCGACTCAGGAATCCAGAGCGGCAGCTCGCTCCAAGGCTGGACGCCCTTCTCCAAAAGGAACTGCTCGCCGACCCAGGTGAAGCGCGCGTCGCTTCCGGTCGCCTCGCGGCAGCCTTCGAGGAAGCGGCCCATCGTGAGCGTGTAGTCAGGCCCGCAGGCGTTGAAGACGCCGCCCGCGCGCGCGTCCGCGATGCGCAGAATCCACTCCGACAGGTCGCGCGCGTCAATGAACTGCACCTGCCGTTCCGGCGGCGCGGGCGCGAGGACTTCGCCGCCGCGCGCGACGCGCGCAGTCCAGTAGGTGAAGCGGCCCGTCGGGTCGAACGGGCCGACGATGAGGCCGGCGCGCGCGACCAACACGCGACCGGGCAACATCTCCTCAACCGCATGCTCGCACAGAGCCTTCAAAGCGCCGTAGGTCTCGCCCGTGACCTCTTCGACCGACTCGTCGGCGAGCGTCGCCGTCGGCGAGCCTTCGTCGTTCGGCTCGCGTGCGTCGGCGTAGACGGACATCGAGGAAGTGAAGACGTAGAACTCGACCGCGTCGGCCAGTAGCTCCGCCGAGGCGCGCACGATGCGCGGCACGTAGCCCGAAGTGTCAACGACGGCGTCCCAGCGACGCCCACGCAAGGCTTCGAGTCCGCCGTCGCGCTCGCCCCGCAGGCGTTCGGCTTCGGGGAAGATGTCCGGGTTGGTCTGCCCGCGGTTGAAGAGCGTCACCTCGTCGCCGCGCGCGAGCGCCGACGCGACCAGATGGCGACCGAGGAACTTCGTGCCGCCGAGGACGAGGAGCTTCATTGTTTCCCTCCGCCGCGTGTCTTGTTCGACTCGGCCTCGCGGCCAGTGCCGACGCCTTGAAAGTCTTCCGCCGACGCTTTTCTAACTTCAAAACGGGCCGCGGTCAAATCCCACGCGAGCCGCTTCGGCAAGCCGTTTTTGAATTGGCCGCGACGAGGCGTATAATCCGGCCCGCAGCACACTCCCGCAAAGTAGACGTAGACTTGGCCCCAACTGAAGGTTCGAGTATGCAAGACGAACTGCCCCGGACGCCCGTACCCGACCGCTCCGCCGACGAATGGGCCGCGCGGCTGCGTAGCCCCGATCTGGCCCCATACTGGCTGGCCGCCGTCATCGAGTCGGCGGACGACGCCATCATCAGCAAGACGCTCGACGGCATCATCACGAGCTGGAACAAGGGGGCCGAGCGCATCTTCGGCTACACCGCCGACGAGGTGATCGGCAAGCCTGTCACCATCCTCATCCCCGAAGACCACCCGGATGAGGAGCCTTCAATCCTTGCGCGCCTGCGCGCCGGCGAGCGCATCGAGCACTACGAGACCGTGCGCGTCCGAAAGGGCGGGGAGCTCATAGACATCTCGCTCACGGTCTCGCCCGTCCGCGGGCCGGACGGCAAGATCGTCGGGGCCTCGAAGATCGCGCGCGACATCACCGACCGCAAGCGCGCCGAGGCCGAGCGCGAACGCCTGCTCGAGAGCGAGCAGCGCGCGCGCCGCGAGGCGGAAGAGGCCAACCGCCTGAAGGACGACTTCCTCGCCACCGTCTCTCACGAGCTGCGGACGCCTCTGACGGCCATCCTCGGCTGGGTTCGGATGCTGCGCGACGGCAGCCTCGACGACGAGACCGCCGAGCGCGCGCTCGCGGCGGTCGAGCGCAACGCACAGTCGCAGGCGCAGCTCGTCGAAGACCTGCTCGACATCTCGCGCATCGTCAGCGGCAAGATGCGCCTCGACATGAGGATGATCGATCCTTCGTCGGTCATCCACGCCGCCGTCGAGGCCGTCAAGCCCGCGGCGCAGACCAAGGGCATCCGCCTCCAGCTCAGCATTGACCCGAACGCCGGCCCCGTCGCCGGCGACTTCGAGCGCCTCCAGCAGGTCGTCTGGAACCTCCTCTCGAACGCGGTCAAGTTCACGCCTTCGGGCGGTCGCGTCGAGGTGTGTCTGGAGCGTTGCGGCTCGGCCGCCGAGCTGACGGTGAAGGACGACGGGCGCGGCATCAACTCGAAGTTCCTGCCCTTCGTCTTCGACCGCTTCAAGCAGGCCGACAGCTCGATTACGCGCGCCTACGGCGGCATGGGCGTCGGGCTTTCAATCGTCAAGTCAATCACGGAGATGCACGGCGGGACGGTTCGCGCGTCGAGCGAGGGCGAAGGCCACGGCGCGAGCTTCACGGTCGCTCTGCCGCTGGCGAGCGCGCGCGCCGAGGCGAAGGACACAGGTAAGGATGCGCGCGCGAAGAGGGCCGAGCCGCGCCCTTGCCCGAAGGAACTCGATGGCCTGAAAGTCCTCGTCGTGGACGACGACGTGGACGCCTGCGAGATGATTCGCGCGACCTTCGAGCACTGTGGCTCGCGCGTGAAGACTTCCGTATCCGCGGCGGAGGCGCTGGCGCTCGTCGAAGACTGGAACCCGAACATCCTCGTCGCGGACATCAGCATGCCTGAGATGGACGGCTACCAGTTGATCCGGCGCGTGAGAACTTTGGGCGCGCGGGATGGCGGCGGCGTGCCCGCCGTCGCGCTGACGGCGCTGGCGCGGGTCGAGGATCGTGTGAAGGCTCTTTCAGCCGGCTACCAGATGCACGTCTCCAAGCCGGTCGAGCCGGACGAGCTGCGCGAAGTCGTCGCCAGCCTCGTGCGCGTCGTCTTCAAGAACGCCTGAGTGGGCGACCGCGCTTTTACGAATCAGCGTACTGAAGGCAGGACAGTGCCTCCTGCTATCGCGGGAGATACTGCCCTGTCTACCCAATCGTCGTGCGCTCTGAATCTCACGGCTTTTAAGAGAACAGAAATCATGCCGGAGCGGAGGAACGCTTTGCCTGAGACGCACACCATCCTGATCGCCGAAGACAGCGCAGACCTCCGCGATTTCCTGAAGACCTTTCTCGAAGGTCACGGCTACAGAGTCCTTGAGGCGGGCGAAGGTCAGGAGGCCGTCAGCGCGGCGCTGCGCGAGCGCCCCGACCTCATCCTCATGGATCTGGGCCTGCCCGGAACCGACGGCCTGACCGCAGTGCGCAAAATCCGAGAGCACACGCCCGCAAACGAGACGCCCATCCTCATCGTCTCGGCCTACGACCGCGTCGAGTACCGCACAGAGGCCGTCGAAGCCGGCTGCGGCGGCTACCTCACCAAACCCTTAGACCCGAACCAACTGCTCAAGTTCGTCCGACTTCTCCTACACCCGGACGCAGACCCGGTGCAGTAGCCAGAAGCCAGTAGTCAGTAGTCAGTAGGCTCCGCCCCGCAGCGTTGACGCGGACATTGCTGGCTCTCGCTCACGAAAGCTTTTCTACTGTCTATTGGCTACTGTTTTTTCAAAGCGTCCGCGTCACCTTGGCGAGCGAGCGCGGGGCGTCGGGGTCGAGGCCCTTGGCGTCGGCGAGGAGCGCGGCGAAGAGCTGCGCGGGGATGATGTAGGGGATAACGGCGAGCGCCTCGTCGATCTCGGCGGGGAGCAGAACGGCGCGCGTCGAGAGCGACGCGGCTTCGGCGTCGGCGGTGAAGACGAGCGTGTCGGCGCGAAGCTCCTTCAGACGCGCGAGCAGCTCGCGCACGCCCGCCAGCGTGACGCCCGGCGGCGCGAAGGCGAAGATGGGGAAGTGTCGCTCGACGACCGCGAGGGGGCCGTGCAGGAAGTCGGCGGAAGAGAAGCGCTCGGCCACGACGTAGCAGGTCTCCATCAGCTTGAGCGCCATCTCGAAGGCGTTCGAGTAGACCAGCCCGCGCCCCACGACGACGCAGTTCTCCATGAAGACGTAGCGCTCGACGAGTTGTTCGATCTGCGGCCTGAGTTCGAGCGCGCGTGCGGCGAAGTCAGGAATGGCCTCGTAGTTGAGCCGCGCGCCGCTTCCAGCGAGCGCCTCGGCCAGCATGTAGAAGTGCAGGAGCTGGCCCGTATAAGTCTTCGTCGCGGCGACCGAGCGCTCGCGCCCGCCGTGCATCAGCAAGGTCTCGTCCACGAGCTTCGTCATCGAAGACTCAGGCTCGTTCGTAATCCCAACCGTGCAGCAAGGGCCCTCGGCGCGCGCCATCTCAAGGACGCGGTTGATGTCCTCGCCCTCGCCCGACTGCGAGACGCCGATGACGAGCGCGCGCGCGAGCCGCAGACGCGCGCCGTAGAGCGTGCTGACCGAAGGCGCGGCCAGCGCGACGGGGATGCCCGTGGTCATCTCCAGAAGGTAGCGACCGAAGAGCGCGGCGTTGTCGGACGAGCCGCGCGCGACGAGCACGATCAGGTCAACGTCGCGCGCGCGCAAACTCTGGCCGAGCCGCGCGACCTTCGCGCGCTCCTCCGCGATGGTGCGCGCCAGCGCCTCCGGCTGCTGCGCGATCTCTTCGAGCATCATTGACACGTCTTGACGGCCTCCCCGCCGTGGGTCTTTTACTTCAGGATTAAATCATTCTTGAGTGCAGAGCACCGAGAGTTCAACGCAGAGGCGCAGAGTTCGCAGAGGGGGGCGCAGAGACTGATGACCGCGCAAGCCTCTGCGCTTCCTCCGCGTGCTGCTGCGCCTGCGGCGTTGAATTAATCTTTGCCTATGCCCAAGAGTGTATAGAACAGACCTCTTTACGCGCGCGCGTTGACTCTCTTCTGCCATCATGTTAATTGTCGGCGCAAGTGTTCTGACACCTTCGCCCGAATTTTGCAGCGCAACTCTTCAGTATGCAAACGCCCTCGCCATCGAAACGGCCAGCGCGGCGCGCGTCGGCCCGCGCCGCCGCGACAGTCTTCTTCAACGTCTGCGCCCTTCTCGCCTGTTTCGTCAACGCGCCTGCGCAACAGCCGCCGGGTGCCGCCCGCGCCGCGCAAGTCATCCCCGCGCCGAAGTCCCTGAAGGCCACGGGCGAGAGCTTTCGCCTGACGCGCGACGTGCGCGTCGTGCTCGCCGACCCGAAGTCCGAAGACGACCGCTTCGCCGCGCAGGACTTCGTTGAAGACCTGCGCGAGACGGCGAACGTCAGCCTGCGCGTCGGCACGGGCGGAGGCAAAGGGCAGATACTCGTCGGCCCGCTCACGTCAGCGCGTGTGCGTGCGGCTGTCGAGAAGGCCGGTCTGAGCGTGCCGCAGAACTTGAACGAGGAAGGATACCTGCTCGCCGCGGGCGCGAACGGCGTGGTCGTCGCCGGGCAGTCTGCGGCGGGCACTTTTTACGGCTTGCAGACTTTGAAGCAGCTCGTGCGCGGCGAGGGCGAGGCGGCGTTCGTCCAGGGCGTGAGGATCGCCGACTGGCCCTCGATGCGCTGGCGCGCGCTCTCCGACGACATCAGCCGCGGCCCCGTGCCGACCGTCGAGTACATGAAGCGGCAGATACGCACCGAGGCGATGTTCAAGATGAACATGCACAGCCTCTACATGGAGCATGTCCTCCAGTACGCCTCGCACCCGCTCATCGCGCCCGAAGGGGGCGCGCTCATGCCCGCGGAGGTGCGCGAGCTTGGGATTTACGCGCGCCGCTATCACGTCGAACTCGTCCCCGAACAGCAGACCTTCGGCCACATGCACAAGGCGCTCAAGCTCGAAGAGTACAACGAGCTTGCCGAAGTGCCGTATGGCGACGTGCTCTCGCCGCAACAAGAGGGAACCTACAAGCTCGTCTCCGACTTCTACAAAGAACTCGACGAGCTGTTCCCAGGCCGCTTCTTCCACATCGGCGAGGACGAGACGTTCGAGCTTGGGCAGGGGCAGAGCCGCGAAGCTGTGAAGGCGCGTGGGCTGGGGCCGGTCTACTTCGAACACCTCAAGCGCGTGCACGAGCTGCTCGCGCCCTACAAACGGCGTCTGATGTTCTGGGGCGACATCGCCTTGAACCATCCAGACCTCCTGCCCGGCGTCCCGCGCGACATGATCGCGATGAACTGGGACTACTCGCCGCGCCAGAGTTACGAGGCGCGCATCAATCTCTTCAAGAAGGCCGGGCTGGATCAGTTCGTCTGCCCCGGCGCCTGGAGCTGGAACCAGATTTTCCCGAACGAGGACTCGGCCTCCGTGAACATCGTGAACTTCATTCGCGACGGGCAGAAGGCCGGCGTGCTCGGCGTGATGAACACGGAATGGGACGACGACGGCGAGTCTCTGTTCGAGAACACCTGGTACGGCGTCGTACTCGGCGCGGCCAGCTCCTGGCAGAGCGCGCCGCTCGACCTCGCCGCCTTCGAGCGCGACTTCGACTGGGCCTTCTTCCGCCACGACGGCGACGAGTTCACGCGCGCCACGCGCGCACTCGGCGGCGCGGGCGCGCTTTTGGGAACCGGCCCGAGCGACCAGCTCTTCTGGCGCGACCCCTTCACAGACGACTACCAGGAGACGTTAGCGCGCAAGCTCGAAGAGAAGGCGAGGCAGTTGCGCCTCTCGGTCGAGCGGGCCGAAGAGACTCTGCTGCGCGAGCGTGCCGGTGCGCGCCGCAACCGGCAGACGCTCGACTCGATGCGCTTCGCCGCCGAGCGCTTCGACCAGCTGGGCCGGCAGATGCAGGTGATGGAGAAGTTCAGCAACGACTACTGGGACGCATACCTGAACCTCGGCGACCGGCGGCGCGTCCTGCGTCTGCGCGGATACACGGGCGCTGTGCGCGGCGCGCTGCGCGAGATGGCCGACGAGCTGGCGCTGCTGCGCGAGAGCTACCGCGAGCAGTGGCTGCGCGAGAACCGCCCGTACTGGCTCGAAGGCATCCTCGCGCGTTATGATCTCGCCATTTCGCGCTGGCTCGCGCGCTCGAAGCAGTTGGAGGAGGCGCTGCGCGACTACGAACAGAGTTCGACGCTGCCGCCGCCGTCCGAGTTCGGCCTCGGCCCAAGGCCGGCGCAGAAGGAGTGACGAAGCGAGGCTTTCAAGAGGCAACAAGCCTTCGCGACCTTTGCGAGTTCTTTGCGCCTTTGCGGTTAAGTAAGTCTCGCTTAACCGCAAAGATGCGAAGAAGGCGCGAAGGGCGCAAAGGGTTTTGAAGAGATGAAGAGATGAGCACGACCGTCGGCGAGTACAAGGCTGCGACTGCCGAAGAGCAAGCCGCGCGCGCAGAAGAGAAGGCGAGCGTGTTGCGCGCACGCCCGCTGACACTCGCGGCCCTACTCCTTCTGCCTGCGGCGCTCTGCCTTTACT
>JALZHC010000741.1 GCA_030914105.1 Acidobacteriota bacterium | reverse complement strand
GCCGTAGTCCATGCCGCCGCTCCCCAATCTGCCGAGGCCGAGCGCGGCGAGGCGCGGGCCTGCGGCGAGGCGACCGAAGCGCCGTGCCAACTCGCGGCGCGCGACCAGCAGCGCGACGTTGATCGAAGCGGCGGCGAGCGAGGTCTGGAGCGCGTCTGACTCGCCCGGCGCGAGGTCGCCCGCAACGTCGCGCGCGCCGATCTCGACGAGCAGGCACGTCCAGGTTCGGCGCAGCGCCGAGAGTTCCGCGCCGAAGCCCTCGGCTGCGTCCACGGCCGCGCGCAGAAGCGCACGGTGGTCGCGCGCGGCGACCACGGCAGCGGGCGTAGCGACCGAAGGGATGAGCGCGGGCTTGCTCGTCAGCATCTCGCCGAAGAACTCGGACGCGCCGCAGAGGCGTACGAGTTCGCGCAGGGTTGCGACCGACAGCCCCACGCGCTCGCCGGACTTTTCGAGCGATGAGGCGACGCGCCCCACGAGCGCGAACGCGCGCCGCGGATTGAGCGCGCGCGCGGCCTCCTCGCGAAGCGTGCGCGCAAGACGCTCGACTTCGATTCCTTCGTCGCTTACTTCAACGCTCGCCGCTCCGCCCGCTTCCCCGCTTACTTCCCCGCTTCGTCCTCCGCTTAACCCTCCGACGCCCGCCACGCCGCTCGTCAGTTGGCGCGCGAAGACTGCCGCCGCGGCGAGCGCCGTCGCGGCCTCCGCTTCGGCGCGCGGCTCCGGCTCCGTGACGCGCGTCCTCTGCGTGTCGCCGTCCGGCGCGGGAGGCGCGGCGTTCATGCTCCCTGCTTCCGCCGCACGCGTGGAGGGGGTGTGCTCTTCGTCTGCCGGAGTCGGGCCGCCGAAGACGCGCCGGTAGGCGCGTGCGACGTTCGAGGTGTGGAGGCGGAGCGCGGCGTCGAACTCGGCGAGCGCGCGCTCTCCGGCGAAGTGCATGCGGCGCGCGAGCAAGGCGCGGCGCATGGCGTCATCGGGGACGGCGTGTGTCTGTAGGCCGTGCTCCATCTGTAGGCGGTGCTCGACCGTGCGGAGGAAGGTGTAGGCGTCGGGCAGCTCTGTGCGCTCGCGCTCTGTGATGAGGCGTCGGTCGGCGAGGCGTCCGAGCGAGATGAGCGTGTGTGCTTCTTGCAGCCACTGGTCGCGCCCGCCGTGCGCGAGCTGAAGCGCCTGCGCGATGAACTCGATCTCGCGGATGCCGCCGCGACCGAGCTTGACGTTGAAGCCGCGCGACTCTTCAGAGTGGAAGCGGTCTATCTTCTGCTTGGCGAGGCGCACGTGCGCCAGAGAGCGCGCGACCGTCTCTTCGGGGCGGTAGACGCGCGGCCTCAACGCGTCGGCGAAGCGCGCGAAGAGCGGGGCCGACCCGGCGGCGGCGCGCGCGCGGATGAGCGCCTGAAGCTCCCAGGGGTGAGCGGCCTCGCGGTAGTAGCGGAGCGCTTCGGCGAGTGAGACGGCGAGCGCGCCGTCGCGCCCGTGCGGCCTGAGCCGCAGGTCAACGCGGTAGGCCGCGCCCTCGCCGCCGACGATGCGTGCGACGCGCTCGGCCAGCTTGCAGAAGAACTCGCGGTTGGTGACTGCGCCGCGCCCGCCCGCGCCCGTCGTGTCGCCGTCGTCGGAGTAGATGAAGAGGAGGTCTACGTCCGAGGAGTAGTTCAGCTCGCGCGAGCCGAGCTTGCCGAGCGCGACGACCGACACGGAGGCCGCGGTCTTGCGCCCGCGCTCGTCCGTGCAGAGCGGCGCGCCGTAGAGGTTCTCAAGCTCCTGGCGTGCGATGGTGAGTGCGTGGCCGAGCACCGAGTCGGCGAGGTTGGAAAGCTCTTCGGTCGTCTCGACGAGTGTGGTCGAGCGGCGCAGGTCGTGGAGGTAGACGCGCAGCAGCTCGCGGCGTCGGAAGCGCGCGAGCATGTCGCGGGGCCGAAGCTGCGAGTGCGTGAGCGCGAAGCGCGCGAGCGACTCGCACAGCTCTTCGGTCGTGCGGACGCGCGGCACGGCGCGCTCGCGCGCGAGCCAGGGCAGGTAGTCGGGATTCTGCTCAAGCGTCGAGGCGAGCAGAGGACTCCACGCGGCGAGCGCCAGCGCGTCGGCCAGAAGCCCTTGGTCGCGCACGAAGGCGCGCGCCGACGCCGGGTGCTCTGCCGTCATGCGCTCGTAGAAGAGCCGCGCGCCTTCGGGGTCGGGCAGCTCGCGCGCGAGCGCCTCGATGTTTTCGCTCAGACTCGCCAAGGCGAGTCAAACATAAATCAAGGAGGGGCGGAAAGGAAGTATGAACGCGGAACGCGGAACGCGGAACTGAACTCAGCCTGCTTTTCAGTTCAGCGTTCCGCGTTCCGCGTTCATCGTTGTCTTAGATATCGTAGTAGAGCGCAAACTCCAGCGGGTGCGGGCGCATGCGCAGCGGCTGAATCTCTTTCTCGCGCTTGTAGGTGATCCAGCGCTCGATCATCTGCGGCGTGAAGACATCGCCTTTGAGCAGGAAGTCGTGATCGGCTTCGAGCGCCGCCAAGGATTCGTCGAGCGAGCCGGGAAGGCTTGGCACATCCTTCAAGGCTTCGGGCGAGAGGTCGTAGATGTCTTTGTCGAGCGGCTCGCCCGGATCAATACGGTTCTGTATGCCGTCGAGGCCCGCCAAGAGCATCGCCGAAAAGGCCAGGTAGGCGTTGCACGAAGGATCGGGCGGACGAAACTCAAGGCGCTTCTGTTTCGGGTTGGTCGAAAACATCGGGATACGCACTGCCGCCGAGCGATTGCGCGCAGAGTAGGCGAGATTCACGGGCGCTTCAAAGCCCGGCACTAAACGCTTGTAGCTATTGGTCGTCGGCGCAGCGAAGGCGACGATTGCGGGCGCGTGCTTCAACAACCCGCCGATGTAGAAGCGGGCCATCTC
>JALZHC010000012.1 GCA_030914105.1 Acidobacteriota bacterium | reverse complement strand
CCATCTGCCCGCGCGCGATGCCCTCCTTCCGAATCTCCGCGATGTATTCGTCGAAGCGGCCGCGGAACTCCGGCGCGAGCGCGTCGCGGAGGTCGCGGCCCAGTAGTTCTTCGGGCGCGTAGCCGAGGGCGCGTGCCGCCGTCCGGTTGACGGAGAGGATGCGCCCCTCCATGTCGTGCGTGCAGATGAGGTCGTGGCTATGCTCGACGAGATCGCGGTAGCGATCCTCGCTCTCGCGCAGAGCCTCTTCGGCGAGGCGGCGTGCGCGCCGGTTCTCGGCCTCCTGCACCCCGCGCTCGATGGCCGGGACGAGGCGCGCGAGGCTATCCTTCATCAGGTAGTCGTCGGCCCCGGAGTGCATCGCCTCGACGGCAGTCTCTTCGCCGACCGTGCCGGAGATGATGATGAAGGGGATGTCGAGGCCGGTCTCTTTCAGGAGCGCGAGCGCGGCGGGCGCGCTGAAGTGCGGCATGGAGTAGTCGCAGAGGATAACGTCCCACTTGCGCCCGTCGAGCGCCGCGCGCATCTGCTCCGGCGTCTCGACGCGCTCGGCGGTGAGGTCGTAGCCGGCGCGCGCGAGGTGGCGCGACAGAAGCGCCGCGTCCCGCTCCGAGTCCTCGACGTGTAAAACCCTGAGAGTCTTTCCCATCAACGAAGCCTAATCCGCCGGGGCCACCTCGTTCAGAATCAGCCAGTAGAGTCCGAGCTGTCTGGTCGCGTCCATGAACTGCTCGAACTCGACGGGCTTGCGGACGTAGCTGTTCGCGCCGAGGTCGTAGCTCTTGATGAGGTCTTCCTCCTCGCCCGAAGAGGTGAAGATGACGACGGGGAGCCGACGCGTGCGCTCGTCCGAGCGAATCCGTTGCAAGACCTGGAGGCCGTCCACCTTCGGGAGCTTCAGGTCGAGCAGGATGAGCTGCGGCCTCTCGTCGGTGTCGCGGCCCGCGTGCGCGCCCTCGCCGAAGAGGTAGTCGAGCGCCTCGACGCCGTCGCGGGCGACGACCACGTCGTTGGCGATGTTGCTCTTGCGCAGCGCGCGCAGCGTCAGCGCCTCGTCGCGCGGATTGTCTTCAACCAGTAGGATCACGTTGCTCTTCATCTCTCCTCTCCCCGGACGCGGGCAGCGTGAAGTAGAAGGCCGCGCCCGCGCCGACCTCGCCCTCGGCCCAGACGCGCCCGCCGTGGCGGCGGATGATGCGCTGGACGGTCGCCAGGCCGACGCCCGTGCCCTCGAACTCGCCCGCGCCGTGGAGGCGCTGGAACGCGCCGAACAGCTTATCGGCGTAGGCCATGTCGAAGCCCGCGCCGTTGTCGCGGACGAAGTAGAACGACTCGCCGCCGCCGCCCTGCCCGCGCCCGAAGGCGATGGCGGCCTCCTCGCGCTTCGAGGTGAACTTCCAGGCGTTGCCGAGCAGGTTGTCGAGCACGACCCGCAGCAGTCGCTTGTCGCCGTAGGCCGTGAGGTTCTCTTCGACGCTCACGGCCAACGTGCGCGCAGGCTCTCGCTTGCGCAGCTCGGCGACGGCGGAGAGGGCCAGCTCGCTCAGCGAGACAGCCTCGCGCCGCATCTCGCTGCGCGTGACGCGCGCCAGTTGCAGGAGGTCGTCGATGAGCTGCGCCATCTGCCGGCTCGCGCCGCGCACCTCCTGAAGGTAGCCGCGGCCCACTTCGTCGAGCTGGTCGGCGTGGTCTTCCAAGAGCGCCTGGCTGAAGCCGTTGATGTGGCGCAAGGGGGCGCGCAGGTCGTGCGAGACCGAGTAGGAGAAGGCTTCGAGTTCGCGGTTGGCGGCTTCGAGCTGCGCGGTGCGCTCGGCCACGCGCAGCTCAAGCTCCTCGTTGAGGCGGCGCACCTGCTCCTCGGCGCGGCGGCGCTCCGTGATGTCGTTGTTGATTTCGAGGATGGCGCGCGGGCGGCCCTCCTCGTCCCGGTGCAGCACCCAGCGGCTGGCGACCAGGAGCGTCGAGCCGTCCTTACGGGTGTGCACCAGCTCGCCCGCCCAGTAGCCGCGCGAGAAGAGGCGGGCCTTGATCTCTTCGAGCGGGCGCGGGAACTCGGTGTGCAGCAGCATGTGGGTCGTCTGCCCGAGCGCCTCCTCGGAAGTCCAGCCGTACATCTGCTCGGCGCCGGTGTTCCAGAAGATGATGCGCCCGGCGAGGTCGCAGATGAGAACGGGCGCGAGGTCGAGGATGCGCGCCTGCTCTTTGAGCGCCTCGTCGGCGCGCTTGCGCTCGGTGATGTCGCGCAGGATGACGGTGTAGAGCTTCCGCCCGTCGGCCTCAATCTGCGAGATCGAGGCTTCGATAGGGAATTCCTCGCCGTCCGAGCGCAGGCCGTAGACCTCGCGCGCGCCGCCCATCGCGCGCTTGGTGACGTGCGTCTGGCCGAACTGCCTGACGTGCGCGCGGTGGGCGTGGCGGAAGCGTTCGGGGATGAAGCGTTCGAGCGGCTGGGTGATGGCCTCGGCGGCGGCGCAGCGGAACATCCTTTCGGCGGCGCGGTTGAAGAGGACGATGCGCTGCTCTTCGTCAACCGTGATGATGGCGTCCATCGCCGAGTCGACGATGCCGGCCAGCCTCGCCTGCGCCGCGCGCAGAGCCTCTTCCTCCCGCCGCACGCCCGCCTCTTCACGCGCGTCGCCCGCAGGCTCGGCCTCGCGCGCTTCGGAAGACGCGCACGGCTCGTCCGGAGTTATCCGAGAACGGCTCATCGCATTGGTACTACTTCCGACCGAACCCGCGCCCGGCTCTGAAGAGCGGGCGGCGCGGCCGGATGCTTTCGCTTGAGGCGGGGCGGGCCTGCCCGGACTTCGCCCCGCCTCCGGCGCGCGACCCGTCGCGTTCTGAAGCGCCCAGACGGCTCACGCACGTTGCGGCCTGCGCGTTAGCCCCACGGAAACGGCACACCGCAAATGAACACGCCCTCTCCAGTTGACGGTTCAGTAAGGATAGGAACGTGGCCGCCTGAGCATAATAGAGTGAGGGCGGCCTGTATGTCGGGCGGCGGGTGAAAAACTTGTAGGCGTTTGCCCTACAAATAAAGGATGAAGGCGGAAGGATGAAGGATGAAGGGGAATTGGTTCATTGATTCATTGGCTCATTGATTCAATGAGCCAATGACTCAATGAAGCAATGACTCAATCTCTTATTCATCCTTCCGCCTTCCGCCTTCCGTCTTGCCTTCGCCGTTACCTGCCGAGAACGAGGAGCGTGAAGGAGCCGGGCACGACGCTCGGACGCGGGCGCGGGCGTTCGGGCGTCGGTGCGGGCGGCGGGCCGAACTCTGCCGTGACGAGGAAGACGCGGTGCGTCTTCGGGTCGAGCGCCATGGTGCGCGCGCCCCTCTGCGTCGGGACGTTCTCAAGGACTGTGAACTTGTCGGGCGAGTCCTCGCGCACGACCGTCAGCGTGCCCTCGCCGTTCGAGGTGAAGGCGAGGCCCGTGTCGGCGTCGAAGCCCGCGGCATCGACGCCGCCGCCGATGGGCAGCGTCGCGACGACCTTGCCCTTCTCAGCGTCGAGGACGGCGAGCGTCTTGTTCGCGCCGGTCGAGAAGAGGCGAGCGTGCTTGCGGTCGATGGCAAGTCCCGAAGGCTCCTCGCCCGGCGCGATGGGCCAGCGCGCCAACACCTCGCCGAGCTTCCGCGAGTCGAACTCCGCGACCATGCTCTTGTCTTCGAGGTTGACGAAGACATGGCCGCGCTCGTCCGAGACGGCGAATTCGGGGCGGCCTCCGAGCGCGACCGTGCCGGCCACCGTGTCGCTCGACACGTCAATCGCGGTGGTGTCGTTGCTCCTGCCGTTCATCGTGAAGACGCGCTTCGACGCCGGGTCGTACATAATCGCGTCCGGGTTCTGCCCGACCGGAATCTGCTTCAAGACCTTGAGCGTCTTCAGGTCGAAGACCGTGACCGTGTTCGCCCGCCCGTTGCTCGTGTAGCCCTTGCCCGCGTCTTCGGCGAGCGCGATGCCGTGCACGCCCTGCGTGTCCGGAATGTCGCCGACGACGGCGAACGTGTCTGCGTCCACGACCATCACGTGCGTCGAGCGCGAGATGAAGAGGCGGTTGCCCTTCGTGTCGAACGTCAGGTAATCCCACCCGCCCTCGCCGCCGAGCTTCACCTGCTTAATCAAGTGGTAGCCCGAAGGCGACCTCTGCTTCGCGCACGCCGCCACCGACAGAAAGGCGACGAGCACGCAGACGAACAGGCCGCGCCAGTTTGAGAGCTTCATCTTTGACCTCCAGAGAAACCGAATCGGAAAGCAGGCAGAGCGTTATGTCGTGGGCGACATCATTAACTCACGTTTGGCACGCCGGATTCAACGAGCCGAGCCGCTCTTCCCGCCGTGCCGTCTTCAACGGAACAGGTCGCGCCGCAGCAGCGCATAGACGGTCGGCGTCACGACGAGCGAGAGCAGGAGCGCGACGGCGAGGCCGCCGATGACGGCGATGGCGAGCGGCTGCAAAAGCTCCGCGCCTGAGCCGAGCGCCAGCGCGAGCGGAAGCATGCCGAGGATCGCGGCCAGGCTCGTCATCAGCACGGGCCGGAAGCGCCTGCGCCCGGAGCGGAGCAGAGCCTCGCGCAGAGTGTCGCCCGCCGAGAGATGTTCCTCCACGGCGTCGAGCATCAGGATGCCGTTTTTGGCGACGATGCCGACGACCATGATCATGCCCATCAGGCTGACGACGTTTAAGGTCGAGCCGGTGACATAGAGCCCGAGCAGCACGCCGCCCAGAGCGAGCACCGCGCCCGCGACTATCGAGACCGGATGCGCGAAGGAGCGGAACTCGATCAAGAGCGTGATGAAGACGAGCACGACGGCGAGGAAGAGCGAGAGCGCAAGCTCGCGAAAGCTGGCCTGCTGCTCCTGATAAAGTCCGCCGTACTCGACCGTCATGCCCGGCGGCAGCTTCACGTCGCGCGCCAGCCGCACCTTGATCTGCGAGACGGCGGTGCCGAGGTCTGTCCCCGAAAGCCTCCCCGTCACGGCGACGAACTGCCGCAGGCCGTCGCGGTCAATCTCGGTCTGCCCCTTGTCGTATTCAATCGCGGCCACCTGTTCGAGCCGGAAGAGCGCGCCCGAAGCGGAGCGCACCTGGAGCGCGCGCAGCGCGTCGAGCGACGTGCGCACCTCGGCGGGGAAGATGACACGGACGTTGACGAGCCGGCCCTGCTGAAGGAGTGAGGACGAGGCGTCGCCCGACATCGCCGTCGTCACGGTGTCGGCGATATCTTTGGCCGTGACGCCGAAGCGCGCGGCCAGCTCCGGGTCAACTTTGAAGGTGATGGCCGGGCCGCTCACCACCACGCCGTTCTTCGTGTCCACGACGCCCTGCACTTTCTTGATCGCCTCTTCGACCTCGTCGGCCTTGGCGTCGAGAGAGCGTGCGTCCTCGCTGAAGAGTTTAATCTCGATGGGTTCGGGCGAGCTCACGAGGTCGCCGATGAGGTCGCCGAGGATGCCGGCGAACTCCACGTCGAGCGCAGGCTCGGACGACTGTATGTCCTTGCGCAGGTCGTCCATGACTTCGTCGGTCGGTCGCTTGTGGCCGGGCCTGAGCTTGACGAGGAAGTCGCCCGTGTTCGGCTCGGTGATGGAGAGTCCGAGCTGGAGGCCCGTGCGGCGCGAGTAGCTCTCGACCTCCGGCGTCTCTTTCAGAAGCTCTTCGACGTGGCGCAGCATCCGGTCGGTCTCTTCGAGCGAGGAGCCGGCGGGCGCGATGTAGTCGAGGACGAAGGCGCTCTCGTCGAACTCCGGCAGGAACTCCGAGCCGAGGCCGCGGTAGAGCAGATAAGAGCCGGCGAGCACACAGGCCATAATGAGCAGCACGGCCCAACTGTTGTCGAGCGCGTGGCCCAAGACCCACTCGTAGCGGCGTATGACGGCGCGCAAGGTAGGCCCCGCCTCTTCTTCCTCTTCGGCCTCGTCCGCGCGCATCTCTCTCTCATGCTCATACTCAACGGAGGGCGGCCCTTCCTCCGCGTCAGTCCTTCGCTTCGCCCTCACGAAGCGTTCGGCGAGGACGGGCGTAAAAGAGAGCGCGAGCACCAGCGACGTAAGGAGCGCGACGGCCATCGTCAGCGCGAGCGAGCGGAAGAAGACGCCGGTGACGCCGGTCAGGAGCGTGAGCGGCAGGAAGACGACGACGGGCGTGACGGTCGAGCCGATAATCGGCACGGTGATCTCGCTGATGGCGCTGCGCACGGCCTCGCGCCTCGTTTGCCCGCGCGCCATGTGCGTGTAGATGTTCTCGACCACCACGATGGCGTCGTCAATCACCAGCCCGATGGCCGCCGCCACGCCGCCCAGAGTCATCAGGTCGAAGGAGAGTCCGACGAGCCACATCGCGAGGAACGTGACGAGCACCGTGACGGGGATGACGAGGATGGCGACGATGGTCGTGCCCCAGTTGCGCAGGAAGGCGTAGAGGATGATGACCGAGAGGAGGAGTCCGATGACGATGGAGTCGCGCACCGAGCGCACGCCCTCGCGCACCAGCAGCGACTGGTCGTAGAAGGTGGCGATGCGCACGTCCTTCGGGAGCTGCGCGCGCACGGCCTTCAGTTCCGCTGTCACCTCGTCGACGACGTTGACGGTGTTGGCGTCGGGCTGGCGGTTGACGTTCAGAAGGACGGCGGGTCGCCCGTCGGCGGTAACGATGGTGTACTGCGGCTCGAAGCCCTGGCCGACCGCCGCCACGTCCGCGAGACGGACGGGAGCGCCCGCGACCGTGGCGACGACGATGGAGTTCAACTGGTCGGGCGTCGCAGCCTGGCCGCTGACGAGCGCGAGCTCCAGCCGGTGGTTCTCTTCAATCAGGCCGGGCGAGGCGATGATGTTCGAGTTCTTCACGGCGTCCACGACCTGCTGCGCCGAGACGCCGTGCGCCGCGAGGCGCTGCGGGTCAATCGTCGCTTGAAACTCGCGCACCTGTCCGCCCGCGACCGCCACGGTCGCCACGCCCGGCAAACGCGCGAGGCGGGGCCGCACGATGTTGTTGGCGAGGTCGCGCAAAGAGGCGGGGTCGCGCGTGTCGGAAGTGAGGCTGTAGCCGGCGACCGGAAAGACTGCGAAGGTGAGGCGGTCAACGCGGCGAATCTCGGCGGTCGGCGGCAAGGTGGAGGTGAGCTGCGAGAGCCGCGCCTGAACGAGCTGGAGAGACTGCTTGATGTCCACGCTCCAGGCGAAGAAGAGGTCTACCTCGCAGGAGCCGCGCTGCGTGACCGAGCGGATGCGCGTGGTGCCGGGGATGCCGTTCATCGCCTCCTCGACGGGGCGCGTGACGGAGACGAGCGTCTGCTGCGCGGGCACCACTCCGTTGTCGATGATGATGACGATGCGCGGGAAGTCAGTCGCGGGGAAGATGGCGATGGGCAACTGCCAGGCGGCGTAGACGCCCGCCGCGCACAAAAGCGCGATGAGGACGAGCACCGCGCGCTTCTGCTCGGAGATGACGGCGGCCAGCGTCACGGCTCGTCTCCTTTTTTCTTGTCTCCTCCTACGCTCTTCTTGTCGCCCTGCCCGCCCGCTTTCTTCGCGTCGCCTTCGTCGTCGCTCTTCTTCGCGTCGCCTTTCTTCTCTTCGTCGTCTTTCTTCTCACCTCCCTTCTTGTCTTCCTCATCGCCCTTCTTCTCTTCGTCACCCTTGTCGCCTTCGCCCTCTTCGCCGACCTCGACCTTCGTGCCGTCGGGCAGAGCGTAGTTTCCTTCGACGACGACCGTTTCGCCGCCTTCGAGACCGGAAGCGATCTCCATTTTGTCGCCCGCGCGGATGCCGACCGTGACCTTCGTCTCGTGCGCGACCGATGAGTCGTCAACGACCATGACGGTTCCCTCGTCGGCGTTCGTGGCGTCGAGCGTGACGGCTGCGGCGGGCACGACGACGGCGTCGCGCTTGGAGTTGGCCGCGATTGTCACCTGCGCCGCGCCGTTCGCGCGCAGTCGGCCCGCGCCGTTGCCGAGCGTCACCCAGACCTCGACCGTGCGACTCGAAGGGTCAACCGAGCGGCTGACGAGCGTGACCTGCCCGGTCATACTCTCGCCGGGCACGTCGGTCGGCGCGACCGTCGCCGGGTCGCCGACTTTAAGCTGCGCGGCGACGGTGTCGGAGAAAGGCGCTTTGACGATGACCTCGCTCACGTCTGAAATCGTCAGGAGCGTCGTGCCGGCGGAGGCGAAGCTGCCTTCGTAGAGCGCCTGATCCGTGACGACGCCCGAGATGGGCGCGCGCACGGTTGCATAGGAGAGCTGCGCGTCGAGCGAGCCGAGATGCTGCTCGGCTTCGGCGACTTTGGCCGCGGCCTGCGCGCGGTCGTTCGGATTCAGGGACTTCGCGCGCAAAGCGACGGTCGCCTCGGCGAGGCGCAGGTCGTTCTCGGCCTTCTGCAAATCGAGCTGCGACGCTTCGAGCTCTTTCTTTGAGATGCCGCCCTGCTGGTAGAGCGCCTGCCTTCGCTCATAGGTGCGGCGCGCGTTGTCGGCGGCGGCGCGCGCGTCGCGCAAGGCCTTCTCGTCCTGCGCTGTGTTCTGCGGGATGGTGCCGGTCTCGACGCCGCGCGCGGCGGCGCGCGCCTCGTTCAAAGCGGCGACGGCCTCGTTGCGCTGCGCCTGCAAGTCGCTCGACTCAAGCACGGCGAGCACGTCGCCCGCGCGGACGACGCGGTTCTTCCAGAGCGGCATACGCTTGATCTGCCCGCTGATCTTCGGCGAAACCTGCGCCGTGTCGTGGGCGAAGATCGTGCCGAGCGCCGAGACCTCCGCCGCAATCTCCTCTCGCTCGGCCTTCGCCACCTTCACGCTGACGACCGGCCTGGCCGCTTCCTCTTCGCCCGACGACTCGGCGGCGCGGCGCGCGCGCACGATAAGCACGACGGCAACAATCGCGACTATCGCGACCGCCGACACGGCGACGAGCACAAGCCGCCGGCGCGCGCCTGCGCGTGCGTCGTCGCCATTCAACTCGTCGCGGTTTTGCTCTTCGCTCATTGCCCTGCCGCCTGTCTGAGACGCGCGAGCGCGACCTGGTAGTCGAAGATTGCCTGGAAGTAAGCGAGGCGCTGCGCGGCGAGCGAGGTCTGCGCGTCCGTGACTTCGACGATCTGGGCCTCGCCGGCGCGATAGCGCGCGATTGAGGCGTTGAGGTTGCTCTGCGCGAGCCTCAGCCCCGTGGCCGCGAGCCTGATGCGCGCCGCCGCCGCAAGAGCCTGCGTGCGCGCCGAGCTGAACTGCTGCGCGAAGGCGCGCAGCGAAGTCGCGCGCTCGTTCTCGGCGATCTGGAGTCTGACTTGCGCCTGCCGCTCGCGGCTACGGGTTGCGCCCCAGTCGAAGATGGGGACGACGACGTGAACCGCGGCGGAGAAGCCCGTGTGCTCTTTGAGCCGCGGCAACTTCACGGAGTCTGTGTCGAAGCCTCCGTTGAGGGTGTAGGAGAGCTGCGGGAGGCGCTCGGCGCGCGCGACGAGGATATCCTGTTGGGCCGCGCGGCGCTCGGCCTCGAACTGCTGAAGCTCCGGGCGGCGCTGAATCATCTCGGCGGTGAAGCGCTCGACCTCGCCGTCGGCTGGGACGAGCGTCGAGAGGTCTACGGTCGAGACCGCGCGCGCCGCGCCGTAGCCGACGAGCACGCGCAAAGCGTCCGCCGCGACCGACTCGTTGGCGCGCGCCTGCTCAAGCTCGTTCTGCCGCTGGTTGGTCTGAAGCTCCGCGCGCGTGAGATCGACGGGCGCGACCTCGCCGCCCTTCAGGAGCAGCGAAGTAATCAACTCGAACTGCTCTGCCGCGGCGAGGTTCTGCTCGGCGGAGCGGCGCGCGGCCTCTGCGAGCGACAGACCGTAGTAAGCCTCGACGGTTGTCTGCCGGAGCGCGGCGCGCGCGACTTCGGTGCCGGCGCGCGCGGCGTCGAGCAGAGCATTTGCGCGCGCGAGCGTGGCGCGCAGTCGGCCAGAGATGTCCACGTCGCCGCCCACGCTCAGGAGCGCCTGGTACTCGCTGATGGCGTTGTTGGCAATGAAGCTCTGCGTGCGCGGCTCGCCCGGCTGGAGGCCGACCGACGGCGAGGTGTAGATGTAGTCGAGCGGGCTTGTCACCTTCGGCAGGAACGCGGCGCGCGCCTGCCGCACGTCCTCCGCCGCGATGCGCTCGTTCAACTGCGCCTGCCGCAAGGCCGAGACCTGCGCGTTGGCTAAGCCGAGAACCTGTTCGAGCGCGAGCGGCTCGGCGGTTTGCGCGGGCGACGGGCCGGGGAGCGTGGTTGATTGCGTTGACTGCGACGTCGTGCTCGAAGGCGGGGCTTGTGTGGTCGCCGGAGTTTGCGAAGGTGAGGGCGATTGAGTCTGCGTCGGAGTCGCCGATTGAGTCTGCGCGGCGGGCGAGGGTTGTTGGGCGCGCGCCGCGCTGCTTGCGACCAGGGCCGCCGCGATGAATGAGAGACCTTGAAGCAGTAGAGCGGCACGCCAGGCACGCCTCGCCACGCTGTTGACTCCTCGCTTAATGACTTAAAGATTACGTGTGAGATTACTATAAACGCCGGACGGTTGACCATCCGGCCTCGCGCGCCGCGTGGTTAGTTCAATCTTGAGCGTGGAGCGCGGGGCATTCAACGCAGAGGCGCAGAGGACGCGGAGCGGGCGCAGAGGAATGCAGATTTCAGATTTGAAATTTCAAATCTCAAATCTGTGATTTCAAAGTTCAGCGTCTCAAGGCTCAACTCTCTGCGCCCCCTCTGCGAACTCTGCGCCTCTGCGGTGAATAGAACTTACTCTAAGCTCAAGATGAATACTTTAAGCCCAGGATGAATAACCGGCGCGGGCCTTAAAAGTCCCACGCGAGGCCGAGTCCGTATGAGCGCTCGGCGCGGCTGAAGATGGGCGCGACGAGCGGCAGCTTCCGGCGCGCGTCGCTCGTCTTCTTCTGCGCCCCGTCGTCTGAGTCGAGCGAGGTGTCGTGGTGCTTGCGGTAGACGTAGTGGCCGATGCCGTAGCCGAGGGCGCTGCCGACGAGCGCGTCGCTGAGGAAGTGGTTGCGGCCCGTGAAGCGCGAGAAGCTGACGGCGGCGGCGAGGCCGTAGATGCCGAAGCGCAGGAGCGGGTGGCGGCGTCCGTACTCTTCGGCGACGACGGAGGCGAACGACCAGACGCTGATGGCGTGGCCGGAGGGGAAGGAGCTGCCGCCGTCGAAGAACTCGCCGCTGGCGTGGTCTGTGCGTGGGCGCTGCCTCTGCGAGATGGCCTTCAGTGCTTCGACGACAAGCTGGCTGTCAACGAGCGCCTCGGCGGCGAGCAGGCCGGTCTCGCGCGCACGCGCGTTGTGTGCGCCTTGGCCAATGAGGTAGAAAGCGGCGGCGGCCCCGCCCGTCGCGTAGAAGCTGCCGGCCTGGCTGATGTCTTTGCTTACACGCAGCCGCGTCGTGTTCTCGCCGCCCTCGGCCATCTCGCCCGCCGTGCGCCGGTCTGTGGCGAAGAAGACGGCAGCCGAGACGCCGAGCGGCGCGAGCCACTTCGCGTCGCCGTGACCCATGTGAAAGGGCGAAGTCCAGATCGCCGCCTGGTCTCTGAGGACGTTTCGGAAGAAGCGGCGCTCAAGCGTCGGCGTCGGGGCGGACTGCGGCGTCGGCCTGACTTCGGGTGAAGCTTCGGGCGCGGGCCTGACTTCCGGCGCGGGCTTAACTTCGGGCGCGGGCGAGGGCTTCGCTTCGGGCGAAGGCGAAGGCCCGGCCCCCGACGACAAGCCCTGTGGTTTAATCTGCGCCGAGGCACTCCACGCCAAGACGAGAATCGGAAGGCAAAGCGTGACGGCGCGCCAGGCCGCGCGCGCGTTCGGGGTCTTCTTACTCATTTCTTCCTCCGTGCGCTTTCGTTGTCTTGCGGGCAGCCGCCGTGTAACGACTATACTTGAGAAAAGATGAAGGGAAGATTAAAACAGCCTGAGTCCGACGCGGGAGGCGTGGAGGAGCTTATCCACGAAGCGACATCAAACTTCACGAAGAAGGGACACGAATGTTCGTGCGCCTCTCGTGCCGCTTCGTGTGCCTTCGTGGATAGATTTCTTCGGCGGCCTTCGCGTGTCGGGGGAGACCGCAGAGCAGTGTTAACCCATCGAAGGTTTTCGCGTCAAGCTCAGTAACGTTTTCAAGTCAAGCTCAGTAAACGTGCGACCCACGAAGATAATCGCGCTGCTGCTCCTGCTCGCCGTCCACGCATTGTCGCAGACGCGTGAGGCGGCGCGCTTGACGAAGCTCGTTGACCCCTTCGTCGGCACGGGCGGCCACGGCCATACCTTCCCCGGCGCGTCGCTGCCCTTCGGCATGGTTCAGCTCAGCCCCGACACACGCCTCGCGGGCTGGGACGGCTGCTCCGGCTACCACTACTCCGACCAGCTCATCTACGGCTTCAGCCACACGCACCTCTCCGGCACGGGCATCTCCGACTACGGCGACGTGCTTCTGATGCCGACCGTCGGCCCGGTTCAACTCAACGCGCTGCCCGGCGACGCGGGCAGCGGCTACGCCTCGCACTTCAGCCATCAAAATGAATTCGCTTCGCCCGGCTACTACTCAGTCCTCCTCGACGACAGCGGCGTCCGCGCCGAGCTGACGGCGACGAGTCGCGCCGGCCTGCACCGTTACACCTATCCCTCGAACGACAGCGCCAACGTCATCCTCGACCTCGCGCACCGCGACCGCGTGCTCGACTCGTACCTTCGCATCGTCGGCGATCGCCGCGTCGAAGGCTACCGGCGCTCGACGGCCTGGGCCAAAGATCAAATCGTCTACTTCGTCGCCGAGTTCTCGAAGCCCTTCAAGGCTTCCGGCGTCGCGCTCGAAGGTCGCGCCGCCGAAGGTCTGCGCGAGGCGCGCGGCAAAGACCTCAAAGCCTTCTTCCAATTCAGCACGCGCGCGGGCGAACAGTTGCTCGTGCGCGTCGGCATCTCCGCCGTCGACATCGAGGGCGCGCGCCGGAATCTTGAGGCGGAGTTAAGCACCTGGGACTTCGACGGCGTCAAGACCTCCGCCGCGCGCGCTTGGGAGAGGGAACTCGGCCGGGTTCAGGTCGCGGGCGGGACTGAGGCGCAGGTCAAGACCTTCTACACGGCGCTCTATCACTCGATGCTCGCGCCCAACCTCTTCACAGACGTTGACGGGCGCTACCGCGGGCGCGACCTGAAGATTCACACGGCGCGCGGCTTCAACGTCTACACGGTCTTCTCGCTCTGGGACACCTTCCGCGCCGCGCACCCGCTCTACACAATCATCGAGCGCGCGCGCACACGCGACTTCATCAAAACTTTTCTCGCGCAGTACGACGAGGGAGGCCGCCTGCCCGTCTGGGAGCTTGCCGCGAACGAGACCGACACGATGATCGGCTACCACGCCGTCTCTGTTCTGGCCGACGCGGCTGTGAAAGGCGTCGGCGGCTTCTCGCTCGCGCACGCCTTCGAGGCGATGAAGCACAGCGCCGAGTTAGATCACTTCGGACTTGAGGCTTACCGGCGGCGCGGCTACATCGGCGCGGAGGACGAGCCGGAGTCTGTCTCAAAGACGCTCGAATATGCCTACGACGACTGGTGCATCGCGCAGGTCGCGCGCCTCTTGGGCCGCCGCGACGATTACCGACGCTACACAGAGCGCGCGCAGTTCTACAAAAACCTCTTCGACCCTTCGACCGGCTTCATGCGACCGAAGCGGAACGGCGGCTGGCTCTCGCCCTTCGATCCGCGCGAGGTCAACTTCAACTTCACGGAGGCGAACTCCTGGCAGTACACCTTCTTCGCCCCGCAGGACTTGAGCGGCCTCATCGAGTTGATGGGCGGCAGGAAAGCTTTCGCGCGCAAGCTCGACGCGCTCTTTGCCGCCGAGAGTCGGACGACGGGGCGCGAGCAGGCCGACATCACGGGCCTCATGGGTCAGTACGCGCACGGCAACGAGCCGAGCCACCACATCGCATACCTCTACGACTACGCGGGCCAACCCTGGAAGACGCAGGCGCGCGTGCGCCGCATCATGGACGAGTTCTACCGGCCAGCGCCCGACGGACTCATCGGCAACGAGGACTGCGGCCAGATGTCCGCCTGGTTCGTTCTGAGCGCCGCGGGCTTCTACCCGGTCACGCCCGGCTCGCAGGTCTATGCCGTTGGCAGCCCGCTCTTCAAAGAAGTCAGGTTCAAACTCGAAGGCGGCAAGCAGTTCGTCGTCCGCGCGTTGAACAACTCGCCGCGCAACGTCTACATTCAATCCGCCACGCTCGACGGCAAGCCCTACCGCAAGTCTTTCATTACCGACGCCGACCTCACGCGCGGCGGCCTCCTCGTCTTCCGAATGGGCGACAGGCCGAACCCCGCCTGGGGCGCGGGCCGCGACGCGCCGGTCTCGAAGATCGAAGGCGACGCGCTCGTGCCCGTGCCCGCCGTTAACGCCGCCGCGAGCGTCTTCCGCGGAAGACTTGAGGTGAGTTTGCAGGCGAGCGCGCCGGCGCGGATGACGAACGCAAAGACGCGCGGGACGAACGCGTCGGCGCAGAAGATTTACTACACGACCGACGGCTCGGAGCCGACGCCGGCTTCAAAGCTTTACGCCGGCCCATTCGAGGTCACGCGCGACACGAACGTCAAGGCCGCGGCTTTCACCTCGGACGGGCGCAGGAGCCTGACCGCGTCCGCCGTCTTCCGGCGTGCGCCGCATGATTGGACGATCAAGGTTCTTTCGCGCTACAGCCCGCAGTACGCGGCGGGCGGCGTCGAGGCTTTGATTGACGGCGTGCGCGGGACGCATAGCTTCAACGCGGGCGCGTGGCAGGGCTATCAGGGGCAGGACTTCGAGGCCGTCGTTGACCTTGGCCGTGAAGAGACCATCTCGAAGCTCGGCGCGGGCTTCCTTCAGGACGTGCGCTCCTGGATTCTTTTTCCGCGGCGCGTCGAGTTCTCGCTCTCGACCGACGGCGAGCACTTCACGCCCGCGCTCGCCGTCGCCGACGACGTGCCCGACAACACGACCGAGGCGCTGACGAAAGAGTTCGGCGGCGCGATTAATCCGCAAAGGGCGCGCTACGTCAGAGTCCGGGCCGAAAGTTACGGCAAGCTTCCCGCGTGGCATCCGGGCGTCGGCGGCGACTCTTGGATTTTCGTTGACGAGATAATCGTCGAGTGAAGACGGACAGAAACCGGAAAGGGGAACGGGTAAAAGGGGAAAGGGGGAAAGGAGAAAGAAAAGGATGAAGGGCAGAGGTGAGGACGGGGGCTTGCTCATCGTTTCACTTTTCCCCTTTCCCCTTTCCCCTTTTACCCTTTTCACCTCCCCTTTTCCCTTAGCTTTTAGCGGTGCAGTTCCAGACTTTGCGGAGAAGTTAACAAAAAAAACGTTGACAAGATTGGTGCATCGGGATTATCGTCTCCACACTCTTTCGGGGATCGTTCGTTGTGCCTGCCGCTTCTGGCCTTCCACTTCGGAATCCCTAAACAAAATTGGCGGAGACGTTCTCAGGAGGCGCAAACCCCCGGTGCCGAAAGAGTCGTGACGTTGTCTTTGATTCCCTGAAGGCTGTTCAGGACGCGACAGCCGGAGTCGTCTCTGTTAACGACGGACGCGCCGCACGGCGGGCCTCAAGCCGGCGCTCGCATCCGCTTCTCTTGTGCTCACTGTTCCCCCGCCCGCCTTTGTCCCGTCAGTATCCGCGGGGGCCGTTCCGGTCGCAGAATTTACAAGCCAGAGAACTTCCAGACACGCTGCGGAACCCTTTTCAAGTGACGGAGCCAGCCGAGGTTTCATCGGACGATGCGCCAGAGAGGAATGTTTTCAAGGGCCGTCTTGTCTGCGTGCGCGCTCACGTGCGTCGGTTTGCTGACGGCCTGCCCGAAGGGGCCGAAGGTGGTTACGCAGCACGTCCCCGGCACGGCGAAGGAGACGAAGCTCGGTCTGCGCGTCCACGTCTCGCCCGAGGCCAACGGCGGCAACCCCGTAGCGCTCGACCTGCTGCTCGTCTCCGACAAGAACGTTTTGAAGGAGCTGGAGAAGATCACGGCGACCGACTGGTTCGCCAACGGCGGCGCGCGCCGAAACCAGTTCATCCTCGACCACCCGAAGCAGACGCAGTTGGTCGTCCGCCAGTGGGAGTGGGTTCCGGGTCAGGTGATTGCGCCCGACCGTCTGACCGTTCCAGCCGAGATCAAGGCGGCGGTCGTCTTCGCCAACTACTTCAACCCCGGCGAGCACCGCGCCGTCCTTGACCCGCGCGCCAAAGACATACTGATCGAGCTGGGCGAGGACAAGTTCCAGGTCTTCACGCAGAAATGAAAGAAGAATTTTAGACGCGACGCGCGCGCGCCGAAGCGACGGCACGCGCCGAGGCGGCCACCGACGGATTAAGCAAGATGAGCATTGACGCGCGAGACATTCCCGACTCGATCCAGTGGCACGAGGGGCTTCTGCTCACGCCGCAGCACTTCCAGCAGCTCTCGCTGCGCCACGAGGCGCTGCTGCAATACGTCGCCTCCTCAATCGCGCCGTTCAACTGGGGCGTCCGCTACGTCAAGATTGACCCGGCCAACCTCGCCGCGGGCACGCTGCGCGTCCTCGAACTCGAGGCCGTGATGCCCGACGGCATGGTCGTCTCCTTCGGGCTTCGGCGCGGCGAGGAGTTGCAGATTGACCTCACACAGTACGCCGAGCAGTTGAAGCAGCGACCGCTCACAGTCCACCTCGCCGTCGCCGCGCGCGAGGCGGACGTCTTGACGCGCGGCGACATCGCGCGCTACGACTCGGTCGAAGGCGAGCCGGTGCCGGACGAGAACACGGGCGAGGGCACCTTGCGCATCCCGCGCCTCCGGCCCCGCCTGCGCCTCCTGGTCGCCGACGCGCCGCCGAAGAAGTACGTCGCGCTACCCATCGCGCGCGTCTACTGCCGCGACGAGACCTACACGCTCACCGACTTCATCCCGCCCGCGCTCGCCCTCGAAAGACAGTCGCCGCTCGGCGTCATCTGCTCCTGGACGGCGCGGCGTCTGCGCGAGAAGGCGATGTATCTGGCGGATCAACTCCGCCTGCCTGCGACGGGCGCGCGCGTCGGCGCAGACCGCGAGACCGAGAGCCTGATCCGCAGCCTCGTCGCGTCTCTGCCGCTGCTCGAAGCGGTGCTCGGCACGGGCGCGTCGCACCCGTTCATCGTCTACCTCGCGCTCTGCTCGGTCGCAGGCCAGGTCTCGGTGATGGGGCGCAGCCTCGTCCCGCCGGCGTTCGCGCCCTACGACCACAACGACCTGCGCGCGACCTTCGAGCCGGTGCTCGCATACATCTCGCGCAAGGTTGACGAGGGCGTGACGGCGACCTTCACGGCCTACCCGTTCCGCTACGAGGAGGGC